>CALETX010000383.1 GCA_937920455.1 uncultured bacterium | reverse complement strand
ATCGAGCACATAAATGAAGTCTGCGATGCGCGTTGTTGCCATTCTATGCGCGATAATCAAGATAGTCTTTTTCCCTTTGAGGTTTTCAAGAGTTTTATGGACCATTTGTTCAGAAACGGTATCAAGTGCGCTTGTAGCTTCGTCGAAGATTAGCATATCGGGATCCTTCAGGATGGCCCGGGCTATGGTGAGTCTTTGGCGTTGTCCGGCTGAGAGTCTTTCGCCTCTCTCGCCGACGTTGATATCAAAAGCATCGGAAGAGTCCTTAAGGAAATCCAAAGCATTTGCCATGATTATGGCATTTTTCAGGTCCTCATCGGTTGCGTCATCTCTTGCCATGAGCAGATTTTCGCGGACTGTTGTATTAAAAAGGAAACAATCTTGGGAAACCAGTCCTATTCTCTTGCGCCAATCACGGAGTTTTATCTCAGCAAGATCAGTTCCGGGTTCTAGCACGATCCTGCCTTTGGAAGGACGATATAGGCCAAGGAGGAGATCTACGATTGTACTTTTTCCCCCTCCCGATGGTCCGACGAGTGCGGTTGTTTTTAGGTGTCGAATTCGGATGTTCAGATCTTCGAATAAAGGCTTGCAGGTGTCATACGAGAATACAACATGTTGAAAGACGATGTCTCCTTGAAGCTTTATAAATGGTTTTCCTGCGTCAAGATCTTCGTGAGAAGCCTCATGGTTCAGGCGGTGTTCTATAAGTCGGAGGGAGGGATAGTAGTTGATTACTTCGGTGACTGAGCCGAGCAGCTCCGAGGCCTGTATAAGGATCCTAGTTACGATAACTGAAAAGAAGCTTAGCTTTGAGAAAAGAGAACCGGTCTTGTCGCCAGTGACTTCGGAGACGATAACTACAGCCGCTGAAAGGCAGACTATGGCGAGCGTTTCGAGAATCGGACGATATGAATGCCGAAGAACCGTGAAAAGCACCAGGGTCCGCATCAGCTTTTTTGTTTTTTTCCAGAAATAATCAAGACGTAACTGCTGCAGAGCAAAGGCTTTGATGATTCTAAGGCCGGCTAGATTTTCTGTTGTTGTTGCCGTTATTTGTTCCGAAAGGCGCAATCGTTCCTTTCCTGTTCGGACTACGGTGCTGATGCAGAGCCGGTGGAAGGCAACAAATACAGTTCCTCCGATAACAATGCTTATGATTGCTGCCACCCCGTTTGTCACGAAAAGCAACATAAGCAGTATGAGGGTCGAGAGAAATTGAAGAGTTGCCTCTAATGCGCTTAGCACGAGTTTTGCGGCCCAGGATGGCTCATTGATGATTGTATTAACATAGCCGCCGTCTTTCTCCAAAATGGCTTTGTCGTAACGTCCCTCGAGGAAGCGTTGCATAAGCGTTCTCATCCACTCGCCTCTGAGAGACATGGAGAACCTAACTGAAAAGAACTGGGCGAGTATTTTTGTGGCGCCTGAGACTACTGCGAAACCTGCAAATGTCAGGCAGGTGACCGATAACCACTGAGTTTCTGGGAAAAGCTCGAGCCACTTTCGGAATACCGTCCAGAATCCACTGCTGGTGCGGAGTGAAGGCAAATCGCCAGTTACTATCTGGAGCAAAGGAAGAAGCGCGCTGTACCCCGCTCCCTGGCAGATCGTAGCGATGACCATAACGGCCAGAAGTATAGTTGTGGCAAGCTTTCTTCTGGAAAGCACTCTGAGAAGAAGGCGCAGTGCTTCTTTCATCTCTCTTAGCCTGCCTTGGAACGAGAGATTAGAGGAGCTTTTGTGATTCATGACGGCAGTAACACTGCCATCAGTGGGTCATTAGGTCAATCTTGGCCTACCGCGTTGTGGAGCGCCTGGCGGGAATCCTTTGCGCGAAATATTCAATAGCGATCCAACGTCGCCAGACTTGGGGCTTGAATTCCGTCAGGATACGGGCATAAGTGTGGAAACCGAGGAGGAGTCGGTGCGCAGCTTTGCTATTGCTGGAAGGGAAATAGGCGAAGGGTTGCCATGTTTTGTCATTGCGGAGATGGGTCTGGCGCATGACGGAAGCCTTGGTGCGGCGCACGCTTTTATAGATGCAGCTTCTGCTGCAGGGGCGGATGCAGTCAAGTTTCAGACTCACGATCCTGATGCTGAAAGCACGCCTCAAGAAAACTTTAGGGTCAATGTGTTTCCGCAAGATGCGACGCGCCGCGATTACTGGAGGAGGACCATGTTCACGGAAAAGCAGTGGCGTGGTCTGAAGGAACATGCGGACAACAAGGGAATCATTTTTTTGAGCACGCCGTTTTCTCTGCCGTCGTTGGATCTCTTATTGAGGATCGGCATACCTGCGTGGAAAGTGGGATCTGGGGAGACGAATAATCTTGTGCTTATAGAGGCCATGGCGAAGAGCGGGCTTCCGGTCCTTGTGAGCACGGGAATGAGTTATCTTCAGGAAATTGACTGCGTTGCACGGCTTTTGGGAGAAAAGGGAGCGCCTTTTGCTCTGCTGCAATGCACGACGCGTTATCCCTGCCCTCCGGAGGAGCTTGGCCTCAATCTTATTGCCGAGTGGAGGCGGCGGTACAACGTGCCTGTTGGATTGTCGGACCACTCTGGAACAATTTACGGCAGTCTGGCCGCAGTTGCTCTTGGCGCGTGTGTGGTGGAGACTCATGTAACTTTTTCGAGAGCGTGTTTCGGACCAGACGTTCCTGCATCCATTACGTTTGAAGAACTGCGCTTCCTAGTCCAGGGAGCCAAGTTCATATGGCGATCGCTCGCTTCGCCTCTGGACAAAGACGTTGAAACAAGAGGTCTAGAGGATATGCGACGACTTTTTACAAAAAGTGTGGTGGCAAAAAGGAAAATGGCGGCAGGCATGGTGCTATCTATGGCGGACCTTGACACGCGCAAGCCGGGCACTGGCATTCCGGCTGCGATGATCAATATGTTGCCTGGCCGGCGGCTCTCAAGAGATGTTTCTCCTGACAAACCATTGACATGGGATGATATTGAAAATGCGTGAGCGAAAAAGAAAAGTCTGCGTGGTTCTTGTGGATCGGGCCAACTACGGCAGGATGCTGCCTGTGATGAGAGCAATCCGCGAACGCCCCGATCTGGAACTGATAACGGTATGTGCTGGAACAATGCTGCTTGACCGTTTCGGGAAGGCAGTCGAGTTGGTGGAAAGGGATGGTTTCGAAATACATGGCAGGGTTTATGTCGAACTTGAGGGTTCGGTTCCGGCCACAATGGCCAAGTCGGTGGGGTTTGCAGTCATTGAGTTTGCTTCGGAGTTTCAGAGGCTCCAGCCGGATATTGTCCTTCTGATAGGCGACAGGTACGAGGCGCTGGCGGCGGCGATCGCCGCGGCATATCAGAACTTATGCGTTGCCCATATTCAGGGTGGGGAAGTAAGCGGAAGCATTGATGAAAGCGCCAGGCATGCGATCACCAAATTTGCTCACTATCACTTTCCCGCTACGCCTCGCGCGGCTGAATACCTCGTGAGAATGGGAGAGGACCCCAAAACAGTTTTTTTGGTGGGTTGTCCGGTTGGCGATTACATCGCGTCTCTTGACGGCAATCTGCCTCCTGACGTGTTCAATAGCACCGGCATCGGCGCCCCGATTAATCCCGAAAAGCCCTTCTTACTGGTGATCTACCATCCAGTAACCACTGAATACGAAGAGCAGGCGGCGCAGACAGCCGAACTTCTCAAGGCGCTTGATTCGATACAGCATCCGACCGTCTGGTTGTGGCCTAATATTGACGCTGGGGCCGAATTCATAAGCAAATCATTGAGGGTGTTTCGGGAACATCATCTGACCTCTTCCTGGCTGAAACTGATAAAAAATCTCGCTCCTGAGCATTTTCAGAAGGCGCTCAAGAAGGCCGCATGCGCTATAGGCAACTCAAGCAGTTTTGTGAGGGATGCCACATTCACAGGCACGCCTGTGGTACTTGTTGGCGATCGTCAGCTTGGCAGGGAGATGGCTGAAAATGTCCGCATGGTTCCCTGCAATGCTGACGCAATAACTGCCGCGATCCGGCATCAACTGTCTGTTGGGCGGTATCCGCCGTCACGGCTCTACGGCGATGGGGGGGCTTCAAAACGGATAGCCGAGCAGATCAGTCGGATTCCGCTCTATACGCAGAAACATCTAAGTTATATCATGGAGAGTACGTTGGGAATGAAATGACGCATCATTTTGGCAGCTTTCCGATGCGAGAGTTGATTATTTGGCTGGCGATGGTATCTCTGCCTGGAAACGCAAATCACACAAAAAAGGCATCCGTCTGAAATGCAATTGCCGCGTGTGTTGGGACTGATTCCCGCAAGGGGAGGGTCAAAGGGGATTACCGGCAAGAATATTGCTGTGGTGGGCGGGCATCCTCTGATCTGGTACACTATCCGGGCTGCGTCTTTAAGCCGTAAACTAACGGATTTCATTGTTTCAACCGACAGCGTCGAGATAGCGAACGTTGCTCGGGAATGCGGTGCCAAGGTTCCTTTTATGAGACCGGCCGAACTGGCTACCGATGATGCGAAATCGCAGGATGTTGCAATTCATGCGGTTGAAGCTTACGATCCTTATGGCAGTTTCGATTATCTGATGCTTCTCCAGCCTACGGCGCCTCTAAGATCTCCTGAAGATATAGATGAGGCCATTTCTTTGGCCATGACTTTTGACGCGGACAGTGTGATCTCTTTTGTTCAGCTTGAAACATACCATCCTTATTACATGTATTTTCTGGAGGCCGATCCAGAAGATGTCAGGCGCCTGCGCGTGAGGCAGGTGTGTTCCTATGAGCTCGGGCTTCGGCGTCAGGATTTCCCTCCTTCGGTATTTCGAAACGGCGCCATTTATCTGGCGCGGTCCCGGCATTTAATAAAGGTCAGATCATTCGCAGCCGATGATACTGTTCCGTATATTATGCCTGCTTCGCGGTCCGTTAACATTGATTGTCCTGAAGACCTTGATTATTTAGACTATATTTTGGCAAGAAAGCCTCCTGCGTGGTTATGCGAATCCTGATTCTGGAAGGGCTGGATTTTGACAAAGACGCAGCCCGCATGCTGCGAGAAAACGGCTTCCATCTGACATTTCACAGAGGGCCGCTTTCGCAAGTGCCGCGTGTGCTAAAGAGTTTTGACGGCGCGATTGTGAAGCTGGGGGTTCGCTGGGATGCCGGTCTCTTTGACAAGACCAAATCGTTGAAGTTTCTTGCAACCCTTACAACCGGTTTAACACACATAGACACGAAAGCGGCCGCGGAGCGGAACATCAAAATTTTCTCACTGCAGGGACTGCGGGAACTGGAAAAAGTGCATTCCACAGCCGAGCATGCTGTGGGCCTTATGCTGGCGCTAGTCAGGCGGATCCCGGCGGCTTTTCAGGATGTCGTGAATGGAAACTGGGACAGGCGCCGTTTTATAGGGATTGAAATGGCGGGGAAAACTCTGGGTATTATCGGCATGGGAAGGCTAGG
>CALETX010000382.1 GCA_937920455.1 uncultured bacterium | reverse complement strand
CGAAACCTTCCAGAACCTTACGCCGCTGCCCCTGGTTGAGACCTACGCTCCCCTTCAGCGCAACCGTCCTGATTGGGAGTACGATTCTGCTCATCAGCGGATCGAGAAAACTTTCGAAAGCTCTTTCCTGAGGCGTTGTCTTGACGAAAGCCAAAGCGACATCGAACACGCCCGTATTTACAACTACATGCGTCTTGCAGTTGTAACAAATGGACTAATGACCATGGATACCGGCCACCCTCTCCTTGTGGAGAAACGATTCGGCCGCGGAGCGGTACTTCTGTGGACTTCCACCCTTGGGGGCCTGTGGAACACTCTACCTGTCCGCAATGTGTATGTGAATCTTCTCCAGGGAATGATCTCATATCTGGCTGGATTCCGCCACTTCAACAGGAATCTTTCGCCCGGCCAGCCGCTCATTTTCCACGGCTCAAGCAATGGAGTTCACTCGGTGATAGCGCCCGATGAGAGCATCTCAACTCTATCGCCATGTATCCTTGAAGGTTGCGCGCTTTTCCGCTGCGACGACACCGCCCTAAGAGGCGAATACCGCCTCCTTCGGGACGGAAGGGAGGTCGAAAAAGCGGTTGTATGGCATACTCTCCCCGAATCTGACGTAAGGGGCATTTCCAACGAGGAAAGAACGGCCTTCGAGGATGCTATCGGCATAAGAGTGGTCGAATCATGGAATCAGGTGGGGCCGACCCTGGGAGAAGAGCCCCACGCCGGCACTCGTCTTGACGGATACTTTGCGCTCGTCCTTCTCACGGCGCTTGTGGCCGATGCAGTGCTCACAAGGGTGTGGTTCGGATGAAAGAATGGGAAATTTTCCATGACGGCATGATGCCTGCGCCGGCAGCGTACGCGCTTGCTCTCGCAGCATTTGCGATTCTGGCTTTCTGCCTTGTCCAGGAGCTTCGCCGTAGAAGCTCAACCTTATTGAAGCTGCTGTGGATCACGCGGACCACACTTGCGGTTCTGGCTGCGGTTTTTCTGGCACGGCCCAACCTGCTTCTCAAAACGCACAGGGTCCAGACCGGAAAAACAGTTGTCATGATTGACGACAGCGCCAGCATGTTCGTCAGACAAAACGCGGCTGGCGGCCCTGATGCACACCAAATTGCCGCCCTGATAGGATTGGAGGCCGAAACGCCTCACACCAGCGAATACAAAAGTGCCGAAGCCACTCTTGCCTACGCAGCCGCGGCCTTGAGCGATCTCGAAAAGCCAGCGCGAAAGGCGTCTGACGATCTCGATATGGGCATCCCTTTGAACGCAAACGATCTGGCAACCATAAAGCGCGCTCGACAAATGACTGAAAACGCGGCCGAGAGGCTGGAACACTTGGCAGGTTCGATCGTCCTGCAAGAAAGTTGGGGGGTCATGGCCGCCACCGCAGCCCGTCAGCTTCGCGCGCTAGCAGAGCAGGCAGCATCTCTCTCTTCCTCCGCCACTTATCGTCCCACCGTCGCCGAGTGGCGTGCCCTGGCAGGTGGATGCGTCAGGGCGGTTGCATCGCTAGACGCAGTCAAAACCGCCGTGGCGGAAATTCGAGAGAACGCAGGCATGACTTCGCCGCCTGCGGAAAACCTGGCTGCTGAAATTTCCGGGCTTGCACCGTATGAAATTGCATGGAAAGTCGCATCAAAGGCACCTCTGCTGAAAGGGTGCGATATCATGAACCTTTCCTCCGGTTCTCGCCTTCCGGTTGCTGAGTCTGAGGCCATAGGATACACCGATATTGTCAATCCTCTGGGGGCCTGGCTCGAGGAACGGCCACTTGAGTTGATCAATGGCGTTGTGCTCTTTACGGACGGCGGCCAGAATCTGGCATACGATTCCACACGCCTCGAGATCTATCGAAGGCGCCGCATTCCCCTGATCCTTGTTGGCATGGGTAGCTCTGAGGGAAGCAACACGCTTACAATTTCCGACGTCCAATCGCCGTTGTTCGGGAACCTGCGCGATCCGGCCGAGATCATCTTCGAGGTGCGGTCCGAATTGCCTGCAGGAACGCCGGTCGAGTTGCTTCTCGATTCCGAACACCCGCCTGTTGCGAATATAGCAAATAGCGCTTCGGAGGCGCAGGCCGAACGCAGACGCGCAAAACCAGCACAGCAGCGAGGAAGCCCCCTGCCGTGGCGCAGCGTCTTGCCAAGCCCGGAATCAAAAGTTCAGATTTGGCGGGTGCCGGTGCGGTGGGACGTCGCCGGCAGACATATTCTGAAGATTACCGCTTCAGGCGGCGGCGCAACATGCGAACGCCGCGTCTTTGTGCACGTGTTTGAACGAAAGCCTTCCGTGTTGTTGATTGCCGACGCTCCGGACCCCTTCGTGACATCCGTTCTGGCTCAGCGACGCCAGAACATCGCGGTTTATCCTCTTATAACATATCGCAATCCCGCCAATTGCCGGCGCGGTGAGGCGCGCCAATCCCTTCCGCGCTCACCCAAAGAGTGGTCTCGATATGACCTCATCATTCTATGCGGCAAACCCTTTCCCGGATTCAGCTCAGAGGATGTCCAGGGTATCACCGCCGCAGTAAGGGAAAAGGGCGTCTCTCTGGTGCTGGTGGGCGATCTGGCTTCCGGCTATGGAAAGGCGCTGAGCAATGCATTCGCCTGGTCATGGCCAGAAACCACCGCCCTGGATCCGTCGCCTCGAATCGCTCCGGCGGCGGAGGCCGGACACCTGCCGATGCTCAACCTGGCCGGCGACGTCGTCCGCAGCATGAACGTGTGGCGAGAGATGGCAGGGCCGTCCGGATGGCAATCTGTTCCGGACGGCGATTTCGTGCTTGTGCGGCATGACCCATCGGGCCATCCGGTGGTGTCCATGACTTTTCAGGAATGCGGACGGGTTCTTCTTGTCGGTTTGGATGGATGGCAGAACATGAAGGAGTGGGGGCCGGAGGCATTCGACAGGTTTGTGGGCAGACTTGTGCAGGACATGCTGCTGCCGGTATTCCCGTCCGATGATGGACCCGCCTCCGGTGCCTATCCGCCAATAGGTGAGCCCGGCGGCAAATCCATCTTATCAGCCCGCTCCGCCGAAATATCTGCAGAGAAAATCAATGCCTCAATAGCCGTTTCCGGCTCGGCTGAATCCCTCATTCTTGAGATGAAGAAGGACGGAAACTGTTTCAGGACACGTCACATTTTCAGCCGGCCGGGCCGATACTCAATCGTGCCGGCCGGCGCGCC
>CALETX010000381.1 GCA_937920455.1 uncultured bacterium | reverse complement strand
TCAGCCGTGGCGAGACCTCCGTTGTCGGATGTGAATATAATCACAGTATTATCCGCAACCCCGGTTTCTTGCAGAGCCTGGAACATACGGCCGATATTCTCGTCAAGGTTCCAGATCATAGCCGCATATACGGGATCGGATTGGACGAGACGTCGCCTGATGCGCTGATTCTTTTTGTGCTCGCACGGGAAGAAATATCCATCCTCAAAGGTGGGACGTTCGTCCAATCCCAGTGTCTGTGCTTTTCTGGCGAATCGCCTGATCAGTTCGTCCGGAGCCTGTATGGGCGTATGAACGGAGTAATGCCATAGGTTTAGGAAGAACGGGCGGTCACTGTTTTCTCTAATCAAGCGCACGGCCTGATCAGTGAGGAAGTCGTTCAGATACTGGCCGCGTGGACCATTTTCAAGTCCTGGTATATCCCAAGGACTGAAATACCCGCGATGGGGGCAACCGATGTGGGATCCGCCGATATTGACATCAAAGCCGTGTTTTTCCGGGGTGCAGGGCGGACCACCTAGATGCCACTTGCCGACATGCCAGGTTGCGTAGCCGGCATCGCGCAAGGCAGCGCCAAGTGAGTATTGGGTAAGCGGGAGATGTTTGACATAGGGGGCGTCTATCAGCCGTCCTCGGCAGGGGTGGAGACGGCCGCTCCAGTCAATCCAATCTGTAAGGCCGAGACGGGCGGGATACTTGCCGGTGAGGATGCTGGCGCGTGTGGGGGAGCAAACCGGACAGGCGGCGTATGCATCGGTGAACATTACGCCGCTGGCTGCAAGTGAATCCAGACATGGTGTTTCGTAAAAGGTGCTTCCGAAGCATGAGAGATCCCGCCAGCCTAAATCGTCAATCAAAACGAGCACAATATTGGGTCTTGTCATGTTCCTTCCTTATTTCGCGCAACATGTACAATGCGGCTTTGATGTTGGCAAGGCAGTGTTTTGTCTCGATTTCCTAAGTTCATGAGTAATAGATGCGCGTACACAGAGAAAGCATTTTGGCCGTGGTTTGTTATGGACTGGGGGGCCACGCTGCATTGATGTCTGGCGCTGTGTCTGCTATGGTTCAGGAAGGTGTGCTGGGTGTGCAGGAGGGGGATGATGAAAGGCGGATCAGCAGATCCGGATGCGTCTTCGAGGCCGAAATTGAACGGGAAGATTGCTTTAGTGACTGGAGCGGGCAGGGGGATCGGCGAAGAGATAGCCTTGTCCCTCGGCCGGGCGGGTGCTTTTGTTTTTCTGTGCGCGAGAACCGAGTCGCAGCTTGCCAAAGTGGAAAACAAGATAAGACGAATCGGAGGGAGAGCGGAATCCGTAACGGCGGATGTCTCGCGTGACGATGATGTGAAAGCTCTTTTTGAAACAATCAAGCGCAGAAAGAAGCGGCTTGATATCCTTGTGAACAATGCCGGTGTTGGCCACTTTGGACCGATTGAGGACTGCACGGCAGCCGAGTTTGACGAGATGATGGCTGTCAATGCGCGAGGCGTGTTTATATGTTGTCGAGAGGCCCTGCGTCTGATGTCGCCATCTCGCGGCGGAGTGATAATCAACATAGCGAGCGTCCTCGGCATAAAGGGATATGCGGGACAGATTGGCTATACGGCTTCAAAACACGCGGTTGTCGGCGTGACGAAGGCTCTTGCCGCGGAGGTTCGTTCGCACAACATTTATGTGAGCGTCATTCTTCCGGGCGGGGTTGATACTGAAATGGTGCGGCTGTCCAGGCCAGACCTTGACCGCAAGTCACTTTTGAAACCCGGTGATGTCGCCCAAGCTGTGATGTATTTGCTTTCACTTTCGCCGCGGGCATGGGTGGACTCCATCCACATCAGGCGCCGCGGAAGCGAGCCGTTCTGAATATATTCTCGATTAGAGGGCATGGAGCTGGTTGTGCACGTCTCTTGAGAGGATTTGACAAAAATGGCTGGGCGCATCTACGTTACAGTCGAGACATTTGAACGTTCTGAGGACGACAGAGCTGTTTAACCAGATGAAGAGGTGTTTGAGATGGCGGAGGAACTGGCATTTGTATTGATCAATCCCTATACGATAGCCAAATCTCGGACAGGGGGTGTGATTGCTCGTTATATCGGGCGCACAGATCTGAACATGGTGGCGGCGCGGATGTTTGCTCCAAGCCGCGAGCTTGTTCAACGCTATGCAAGTGTGATCCGCGAAAATGTGCAGAGGGATGACCCGTTGATGGCTGAATTGCTCTCCGATTATGTGGCGCAGAATTACTCGCCGGATCCCGAGACAGGCAGACCGCGGCGGGTGCTTCTCATGCTTTTTGAGGGGCCTGACGCTATAAAGAAGATCCGGGACGTGACGGGGAGCGCGTCGCTGAAGCGTGGCAGTGGCGAGACGGTGCGGGACACGTATGGCGATTATGTTTTGGACAGGGATGGCAGCGTGCGGTACTTCGAGCCTGCGGTGCTGGTTGGAAAAGATCCTGAGGGGGTTGGCCGCACGCTTCTCTTATGGGCGCGGTATGCGAAGAGCGACGGCGGCATGGTGGACC
>CALETX010000380.1 GCA_937920455.1 uncultured bacterium | reverse complement strand
AGGCGAGCCGCTCGTCGAAACAGAGGTCACCCAGGCTCTCATCCGAGAGATACAGCGCGACGGCAACTTGAGAATAACAAGCGCAGACTCAGCCGATATTGTGGTCTATGGAAACATTACCGGCTTCGTGCTCGAACCAGTGCAGTACGAACGGGATTCTCCCAAACGTGCTCGGGAATATCGCCTGACGATCTCTGCAGATATAACAGTGAGGACGAAGTCCGATCAGTTATTGATGAAGCGATCAGTGAAGGGAGAAAACACTTTCTTGCTTGTCGGCGATTTGGTCTCAGCAAAACGCTCGGCCCTTCCAAAGGCCGCGTCAAATCTTGCGCACAACATTGTAGAGCGCATTATTGAGTATTGGTGAGCATCTCCCCAAGAAGACAATGCCCGTTTCGATTGACTGACGTTCTCGAACAACACGAAACGCCAGGAGTTAGACCTTCATCGGGAAGAAACGGGTCTCTGGCACGACTTGCCATGAAGTGCTGCGGCCGAACCTGAAAGGATATGGATAAAAGATCCTTCATCCGACTTCCGGCGTCGTGCCCACAGCGAGCGGGCCGACAGCAGAACCAATCTGGACATCAAACAGTTGAGCCGGCCTTCGCAAGTTTGTTCAGCACAGCTGCGTCACGGGACTTGTAGCGGGATGCTGTATTTGCCTTGAGAACTCCATGTTTGACAGCTTTGTCCAGATAAGAACACAGATTCCTGAAGATCGCTGCCGAGACGTCCTTGTTTCCGGCAGCCACCGCTGCCCTTAGCTTTCTCCGGAAGGTCCTGATTCGGCTTTTTTCCGCCCTATTCTTCAACCGGCGCTTCTCAGCCTGTCTTGCCCTCTTCGATGCACTCTTCGTATGTGCCATAAGTTGAGACACTCCTTCAATGCTGTTTCGCCACCATCCAAAAGAAGAAATGCCCGCACGATAACCGAGATATCCTACCGGTCAACAAAATTCTCTGAAAGCCACCGACCACGAGTGATCAATTGCTGTCCACACCAAACTCGGCGTCCGTACTCCGGTCGAGTCTTTCAAGAGACTTGCGCCACTTGCGATCCTGCTGCCTGATAAACTCCACAAGCTCAGCGTCCATATCGGCATGATCGTTGTTGAGCGAGTCTGCCGACTGTCTACGAGCCGAACTCATGCCCGACTTGGAAGCACGTTCCTCTTTGACAGACGACACAGTCTCTCCAGCCATTCGACTTGCGGAACTCTTGGGCCACATTTCAGACGACAGCTGCAAGCTGTCTCTGCGGCGCCGCGTCTCGCGCTCTATATCTTCGGGCGTGTCCAGCACATATGGAGTGATAAAGACGATAATTTCATTTCGTGTGTCTTCCATTCTCTTATACTGGAACAGCGTCCCGATGATCGGAATGTCGCCAAGCAGCGGAACCCTGCTCTTGTTCCGAACACGAGAATGTCCCGCCAGGCCACCCAAAACAATTGTCTCCCCGCTTCTTACAGCGACCGAAGCAGTCATCTCTGCTGAATCGATAGTGGGCCAGTCCGATGCTCCCCCAGCGCCCTGAATCGTCTGACTCCCTCCCTCCTCTTCCAGCGACTGCGTTATTTCGAGAACAACGTATTTCTTCTCATTGATCCGCGGTGTGACGGCAAGCTTCGTTCCCACCTTTTTCATTTCGACGTCGTCAACCCATTCACCCGCGCCGCTGCCGCTTGTGGACACAAACTTCAAGCCCTTGAAAAAGTATTTTTCCTTTGTGACATCTATCGTCGCCTTCTTGTTGTCGGTTGTCAAAATCGTTGGCGACGAAACAATCTGGGTGCGATTGTCCGACGCGATAAGTTTAATGATAGCGTCCAGGTTTATATCAAAGAACGTCGCATAGTATGTAAGATTGCCGGCCGTTGACGAGAGGCTAGGTAATGTGTTAAGGGACAGCGGATTTCTCATACTGCCGCGATATTTTTCACCGCCAGCCACGCCGGCAAAAGCTGCCTTCGCCGAACGTCCTCCGCCTCGTTCCTCCTCATACGCCATTAGA
This sequence comes from uncultured bacterium, assembly GCA_937920455.1. GTDB lineage: Bacteria > Verrucomicrobiota > Kiritimatiellia > UBA8416 > CALETX01 > CALETX01. Next base: position 2,537 of record CALETX010000380.1, on the reverse strand, counting down.
GCTCTCTGAACAATGTCTATTCCACGTTCATAGCTGTTATTGAGGGTGATCTTGAAAATAATAACTTCTATCAGCACTTGCGACAGCATGATATCCATGCTTCTGATCATTTCCTCCAACGCCGCCAAATCGGCTCTGCTTGCCATAATAATTATCGAATTGGTGCGTTTGTCAGACAGCAACTTTATATTCTCAGCCGAAAGTTCCCCGATCTTCGACTTCATTCTGCCTTCTGCTGTTTGAGATCGCTCCCTTTCGATACGCTCGACGTATTCCCGAAGCGCCGCGCTCTCTCCCTTGGCCTCGGCTCCGGCAGCGGCAGGCGGCTTGGCATCTGGCCCCTTGGCCACAGCGCCTATCAAAGTATTGATCGTGGAAGCGACCGACTCAGCCTCCGCATATTCAAGCCTGATCACCTTGACAAGCACTTCGGGGGCCGTCTCGACATCGAGGACCTTTATGATCTTTTCAAAGAAAACCATATTTTCAGGTCTGGTAATGATGATGAGAATATTAGTGCGATCATCCGCAACAATCTTGACCTCGCCGCGTATCACCCCGCGATCAATTTCTTCAAGAACAGCTGCAACTTCCGTTGAGGCAGACGGGCCAGTTGTAGGCCGTGGGGGAACGGGCCTGATTACGCCAGGCGGCGTTGTTACGGCAGTAGGCGTTGGACGTATAACTCCGGGCGGCCCTGAATCCCTGCTCTTTGGAACAGTTGATTCCTTGCCCTTCTTGACATCAGCTATGATCTCCTCGAGCTTCCGCTTTATGTCTGCGGCTTTCGCGAACCGTATGGGGATCACAATTGGCTCCTCAAGCGCTGGAATAGGTTGGTCAACAATCTTGAGTATCTGCAGAATGCGGTTGATCGTGGACGCCGCGTCAGTCACAAGCAGGCTGTTACTGCGCTCCAGGGGATGAATCTGGCCATGAGGATGTTTCAGCGGGGTAATGACTTTGACAGCCTCCGCAAGTTCTATGTGCTTGAGCGGGATGAGCTGGCTCACTAGCGAATCGTTCTCTGGCAACATCTCATCTTCGTGAGCTTCAATGATCGCCATCGCCTCCTGGCGTGCCTGAGCAATGGGCACCACCTTGAGGAATTTTTCGCCGACATTGATCAGGCCCACTCCGTGCATCGCCAGCACGGCTTCAATGGCCTCCAGATACTCTTGCATTGTCAAATCCTGCTGGCTCTCCAAACTAATACTCACATTCGGAAGATTCGGAGCCGCCAATATTGTCCTGCGCGTTTTTTCGGCATAATCTCTCAACACAAGGTCTATGGGTGTGTTCTTGAACTTCAGTCCGGGGGGGGTCTCAGGAACACGGGTCTCTTCGGCCGAGCCCTGAATGCGGGGCCGTGGCGCCGCAGCAGGCAAAGGTGGCGGAGCCTGAGCAACCGACAGAGGGACGATCGAAAGCGCAAGCTGTACTGCCACTAAGGCATGAGTCATAACGCCCCTCATGCATGTGCAGACCCTTTTCATTGACTCGTTATCCCCTCTGCCATGTACGCGCAATAAAGCGTAAACCGCCCCCTCAAGAGGTTGGGGCCCTTGGGCTTTATCAACAGTTGACGCACATCCATCATAGCATTCTGAGTCTGCAGATCAAAGAGAAAACGCACCGTTGCGTCAAGTGTCCCCTCAAAATTGCCCACGTCTATTGGCATCTCGTACAAATGCCCGATCTTTCTCACTTCGCCCTTCTGCCGCTTTGAGATCGTAACTCCCGAAGCAAGCGCCATCTTGTCCATAACAGACAGCCAGTGCACTGACACATCCATGTCTGCAGGAAAGATGGGCAGTTGCGCCTCCAGCCTGCTCCACTCGCCGGACCATCGGTCGCGTTCGGCAACCATATTCTTCGCCCGCTCTATCCTGCGTTCAAGGGCACGACAGTCGTCTTTCATCCGAGCCAGATCATGCAGGCGCGACCTGCCCCCCAGATACGTGCTTCCGAAAAGCAGCACAGCGCCCGTCACCATTCCGAGGACAGCCTCGCGGCGGGTTACCTTCACTGTGTCCCTCCTCCTCCGGGAAGCGACAAAACCATTTCAAAAGTATGCCTGCCTCGCCTCGGATCCAGCACCGGCCCGTTCAAGCTCACCGAATTGAAAAAATGCGTTTCGTCAAGATTGTTCTTGAATGCATACACGTCATCAACTGAAGGTGCGTCGCCGGAAATTCTCGCTTCCTCCCGGCCCCGATAACTGAAAGAGGAAAGTTCAACCCCTGGAGGCTGAACCACGGCTATCTGCCTGAGGCACTCGAGAGCCGAATACTCCCTGTTGCCGTAAGCTTTCGCAAGATTTACACGTTCCCGGATAATCTCTACATCGCGTGCCTTCTGCTGCCATTCGCGAAACTGGGCCTGCAGTCTGGCCAGCCTCATCCTCTGGAAACCTATCATACCGGCCGCCGTTCCCACAGTCAGCGTCCAGACCGCCACCACAATCCCTGCCCCGGTGAGCATCCTCGCGCGAAAAAGGCTGGCGTCCCTGCTTTCAACCCATGATTTTGGCGCGA
>CALETX010000379.1 GCA_937920455.1 uncultured bacterium | reverse complement strand
GAGGCGGAAGATCTGAAGCTTACCCACGGTTTTGTGGCATTTGGCGGGGTATATGCGGGTCCGGAGAGCGAAGTGGCGGACAGGGTTTCAAAGATTGTGCGTAATGTGGTTACCCGTCTTCATGCCGAGGTCAACCGCTCGATCAATTTTTATCGGAGCCAGCAGGGCGGCAGTCCCCCTTCGCGAGTATTTCTTTGCGGCGGCTCGTCGGCAATGCCACACATGGACACTTTTTTCAAGGAGAAACTGAACGTTGAGGTTGAACAGTTCAATCCATTCGTAAACGTAGCGGTGAGTCCGAGAATTAGTGGTGACCGGATAAGCAAGCAGATTCATCTGCTCGGCGAGGTGACGGGTGTGGCATTGAGGCGAGCGCTGACGTGTCCTATGGAAATCAACCTCATGCCGCCGGTTCTCGTGGCGAAGAAGGTTTTCAGGCGTAGACAGCCCTTTTTTGCTCTCAGCGCGGCGGGTCTGATTCTCATCATGCTGTGCTGGTGGCTGTATTTCTACAGGATGAAAGATGTAGTCGGCACGAGGACCGTGAATCTGGAAAGAAGGATCCAAGAACTGACCGCTTTTTCGCACAGGCTGGAAGCTGCAAAGACTCAAAGCGATGCTTCCCGGCAGAAAATTGCGCAAATCGAAGCGGTTGTTGCGCTCCGTTCTCAGTGGCTTGAAATGCTGCAGGCAATACACGACAACATGAGCGATGGTATGTGGGTGCGTTCGCTCCGCCCGATAATCGAGGGGTCGGCCGTCACGCGTATTGAGTTGAAGGCTGCGGCGTTCAAGGACAAACTTGATCAGGAGAAGGCTGGCGATCCTATAGAGCTATTGCGGAATCGGCTCCGTGAATCCAAGTGGTTCACGCAGGACACCGAAATTACGGAGCTTGGGGGAGGGGGGGCGGATGTCTCAGCGTTCGGACGGGAGTTTACTCTTAACATAGGGCTTAAGAACCCAGTGCCGCTTTCGGCCCCGCGCGTGGAGGAAACTGCTTCGGCTCCATGAAGAAGAATGTTGTGTGGATCATTGTGGCAGTGGTGGTGAGCGTGCTGCTGGCCGCCTCGACAGTTCTTTTGGCCATCGGCATAGGCAACCTTGCCGTGACTCAGAAGAGGCTCAACGGTCTTCTTTCGAATTGGCGTAGCTTTTACCAGCTTGATCCTTTCCCGTGCGAGGAAAACATAAAGAGAGAAATGGAGAACAACAGTCGTCTCGAAAGGTGGTTCTCCGACATAATCAGGATGCTGAGAAGGCAGCAACGCGAGCCTGATCCCAATAAGAGTCCAACAAATTTCAAAACGCTTCTTGACCAGCGTGTGAAAGCGATGGCGGACAAGGCTGGCGGGCGCGTGGTGCTGCCGCAAAATTTCGGATACGGCTTCGAGAGGTATGTCGCGACAAGAGTTCTGCCAGAGCCGGAAGATGTTCCAATCCTTACTCAGCAGTTGTATATAATAGAGGAATTGTTCAACATCCTTGTTGACGCTGGCGTGAGCGAAATAATGGGGCTTGGCCGCGAACAGTTTGAGGCGGCTCCATCGTCCGGAGAAACAACCGTTCATCGCTCCGGTCGGGGCGCGGGTGCTGTATCTGTGCCTGAAGGTTCATCTGGACCTGTGACGCCTCGTTTGAAGCCAGGCGAGATTAGTGATGGCGCCTTGTACGGAAAGTTGCATTTTTCGCTTGAGTTCAGGGCTTTTGAGAAGTCTGTGCTGGATGTTCTAAATCGCCTGGCGTCTCATGGAATGGTTATGGCGGTGACTGATGTGAAAATCGAGGCGGAAGGTACAGACCTTCAAAAGATGGTACAAGCGGCAAGGCCCAAGGAGGCTGGTGATGAGCTTACGGCACAGAGCAAGCGACGTCTGAACATGGATCTGAGCAGGAGACGCGAGGACGGTAACCCCCAGGATGTAAAGCCTGGAGAGGGAGAAGCCGATGCAAAGCCAGCCCAGGAGGAGTCGGCAGGACCTCCTCCCCGCGACCAGCGAATCGTTTGCGGGCAGGGAAAGACTCCTCCCATGAGGGCTAGCGTCGGTGTTGATGTTTATGTTTTCAAGGGAGATTGACCGGTGTTCATCCTGAGGAGCTTTATAGAAGGACTGAAAGCGCATTACGACAAGCTTTTGGCGTTTGCGTCGCTTGCCGGCCTTCTTATCTCGCTCGTGTATTTGGGCAATATGCTGGGTAACGTCCAGGACATGCAGAGGCACTTCGACATGACGATCGAGAGGCAGAAGCCGCAACATCCCGGTCTTGCCGCCCTTGATGAAGCGCCTCTCAGAAGGTTGGCGGAGTTGATTGACTCTCCGATTACGGCTGGAGAGTGGGTGCGGGACATGTTTGTGCCAGAGACGCGAGTCTGGTGCGTTGATTGCAAGCGTCCCATACCAATTAACGCGAAGGAGTGTCCCTTTTGCCTGAAGGAGCAACCTCTGGACGCGAATGAAAGATATGATAGGGATCTTGATCGCGACGGCATGTGGGATGGTTGGGAGATCGAGCACGGCCTTGATCCGTCGAATCCGAGAGACGCCTTTGAAGATCCGGACGGGGATGGTTTTACAAACGCCGAGGAGTTCAACATAGATGAGGCTTTGAGGACGGATCCAAAAGACTCCAACAGTTTCCCACCGATAGAGGCTAAGTTGAAGGTTATCGAGATCAAAGCGGATCAGTTCGATTTGAAATTCAAGGGTGTAGTAAGGCTGCCAGACGGCAGTGTCAAGTTTCAAATCAATCTCAAACGTGGAGAGAAAACCTATTTTGTGAAGTTAAACGAAGACGTCAGGGGATTCAAGGTTGTGAAGCACACACCTCTTGTAGTTGAAGTGGAGGATCCCAAGGTTGGCAAGCGCAAAGAGGACCGCTCGGAAATTGTTCTGGAAAGAGGTGAAAAGCAGGTTCCGCTTAGGCTCGGCGAGGAGAAGCCATGGAGCGAACTTGTGGCCAGACTCGAATTTAGCGTTGACAGAAGCGAATATAGCGTGAAGGTGGATTCCGTTATAACGCTCAAAGGCAACGAATACAGAGTTCTCAAGATTGACACGGACAATCAATCTGTAGTACTAGAACGGAAGAGCGACAGACAGCAGTTCACCATTAGCAGGAAAGCGACCGATCCGGTGGTTTCCAAGGGCGGTGAATGAGATGGGTCAGAAGCTTTATTCGTCCTCAGTGATTAATTAGGAGACAATCCGCGATGCACTATCACAGAGTTGGTGAGATGGTCCGTGCCGGGATGGCGCTGTCATTGCTTCTCATACCTGTCCTCGGCATTCATGGGCAGAATGGTGGCGACGAGGCTGATATGGCGGCCGAGGAAATGAAGGTTGAGGCGGCGGCAGCGGGCGAACTGGGCGCCGTGGAGGGTGTCGAAACGGAGGTTGCGCAGGAGCCGGAAGTTGCTCCCGCCATAGAAGAGATTGATGACGCAGCTGTTGAGCCAGCAGATGGCGGTGCCCCTGTTGAGGCGGTGGCCGAGGAAACTGTTGCGCCGACCGCGGGGGGTGAAGTAGTAGTGGAGGAGCATGGGGAAGAAGGTCACGAAACCGTTCAGGATTTGGCCGCTGAGGCAGTCGCCATTGATGGGGAAGCGCCGCCAGGTGTTGGTGAGGAGCCTGTTGCGCCTGTCGCGGAGGAAGGTGTGCCGGAGGTAGAGGCAGAACCGGTCGCGGAAGAGGTTGGGGGAGCGGGCGAGGCTGCCGGAGGGGAAGCGCCGCCAGCGGAGGAGACGGTGAAATGGACCTCTGCGATTGAGACCTCTGAAATAGAAGAGTCTGCCGAGGCGGCAACTCAAGAGGCTTTGAAAGCTGCGAAGGAGCCACCTCCCCCGGAAGTTGAGGCGCTGCTCCGTAAGGGATCGCCCACTAAGCCTGGGGAAAAGCCTGGCGATGGGCGTGTCTCTGCCAAGCGTTCTGTTGATCCAAAAACGTCTGCTGCGTATGCGATAAAGGATGCCGAAATTATGCGGCGTGAGGCTGAGGAACGCCACGCAATGGAGCTTCTCCAAAAGGCGGAGCAGGAGATGGGTGGCAAGAAGTACCAGGCGGCCGCAGGGTACTATGAAGATTGCATTAAGATATTTTCCAAACTTCCGGAGCGGGCTCAGACTGTTGATGCACGCAAACGCGCGAAGGGCGGACTTGCAGAGGCGTACTATCGTTTGGCGCTCCTGCTGCTCGAGAGGCTCGATTACAAAGGCGCGCAGGATGCCGCAACAAAGGCAATTCAAGCTGGCCATTCGAAGGGTCACATTCTGATGAAGAGAATTAAGGACGAAGAGGAAGCGGCGTCCAAGAAGCCTCCGGAACCGACACCCGGCCACGTTGTCGGCAGTAAAGAAAAGAAAGAGCAGCAGAACAAGATTGCCATATGGCTGAGAGAAGGTACGCAGCATTATCAGATAGACGATCTCGACAGGGCTCAGGAAAAGTTTGAGCTTGTAATGAGGGAAGACCCTTACAACGTCGAGGCGATGCGGATGCTTCATAAGGTTTATCAGAGAAGGCTTGATCTTGCCTCAGAAGAAAGAGAGTCCACTCGCAAGGATATGATGGCTGAAGTTGTCAAAGCTTGGAATCCGAGGGATTACGCGATAGGAGAGGCCGGCATACCGATTCAAGAGAGGCCTACTGTTGCGCCACCAGTCAACAAGGAACGGCAGAGAATCTTTGACAAAATGAGCAAGATTCGGATACCTGAGATAGATTTTCGGCAGGCTAACATAAATGATGTAATACAGTTTCTTCAGAATGCCAGTGTAGAGTTTGACGACACC
>CALETX010000378.1 GCA_937920455.1 uncultured bacterium | reverse complement strand
CAAGCATCAATATCAAAGTCCTCAACGTTTTCCCGAATCGCTCCCGCAGGGCAGACGCTCATACATGCGCGGCACTCCCCACACGAAGATTGAAGAGGCTTCCCTGCCGGTAAAGGCGCGTTTGTAAGAACAGACACATATCTTACCTGCGATCCATACACAGGATGCACGAGCAGATTATTTCGTCCCCTGAATCCAAGACCCGCCGCCCATCCAAGCACCTTGTGGGAAAGATCGCCTTTCAATGGGCTCCTCGAAACTATCTGAGACGCTGGCACTGCCAAGCCCAGAAAACCTGCCTCCTGAAGCAGGCTTGCAACAGCCCATGCAGCCTCATCGAGCCGATAATTGGTCTGCCTGTAGTGATGAAAGTACAAGGGAGTTGGTCGGTCAGCTATCTGACCGATGACCGCTTCATGCAGTCTGATCCCCAGCACCAAGGCTCGACTGTATATTTCGTCAACGCGCGCGAGCATTACTGGATCAGCCTGCCTGGCAACAAGCATGTCGGCAACTCCAAATACTTTCACGCCAAGTTCCAAAGCTTTCTTTTTAATCTCAAGATGCAGCGACTCCATATGCGGTTATTTCACTTCCTTTCGCGGCACAATTTGAGCCGTCTGGTTTGCCCGGAAGGCTACCCGCCCCCAGTTCTTGATGCCATGATGAAACCAGATTTCCGCGCTGGGCATCCATGTGACCCATGCTCGCTCTTCGTCGCCTCTTTGAACGGCGAACTGAACACGCCATACATCTGTTTCATCAGGACGCTGCCGTCCGCCAGGCAACATCAAGGCTTTGAAAGGAATGCTTACCTCTCCACTCCATCCTTTGTCTGTGTCGCCAGTTTTGTTCAGAGTGCCATGCAGGTGCACTCGCCCAATGCAATCGTCAATATCCCATCGGCTTATGAAAAGAAGCCCCCATTTCAGTCTTTGGCGCAAAGGACTCTCGGCCCTCGGCACAATACAAAAAATGTCGTTAATGGCTCCCAATGGATTGACATGTAACTCGATGACATGTTCATCATCACAGTTCACATCCAGGAAAACCATGACAAGATCGTACGGCAAGTTTACATCTGCCTGATCGTGCCCCATCCCACGCGCCTGCAAATTACTGTCGGCGACTTCAAAACCCACATACAGACGCTCGGCGTCGTAGGTCATGGAGAAATATCCAACGAACATCTCGTTACTCGCCCCGCCTGGATGGATCAACGACAAGGGAAGCTTGGATGCCAGCAACCAACTGTCTTCAGTAAGCTTTCCGTCCAATCTGATGCGGTCGACAGCGCTGAGAACCGTCACCTTCGTTGTGCCTGCTGTGGGTTCGCCCGACGACGATGATGCAATCATCGCCTCATCTGCGCCACAGTAACACGTGGCTGTCAAAAACGCACAATACGACAAAACTATCATTGCGCGTGCCGCGGCTGAAGTAGAACTCTCACGCCACGTCATAGAAACCGGCCGATCTGCGGCATCGCCGTTCATAATCCCGGCGTGCCAGCTTGTCAGGTCTTGTTTCGGTAGGTGATGCGTCCCTTCGTCAGGTCGTATGGAGACATTTCCACAGTTACCTCGTCACCCACCGTTATCCTTATGAAGTTCTTACGCATCTTTCCGGAAATGTGCGCAAGGATTTCATGGCCGTTGGGCAGTTTCACACGATACATCGTCGCAGGCAGAACCTTTGTGACGATCCCGGTCATTTCTATGACATCATCCTTGGGCATCATTTCTCTCCGTACCCATGCATCAACTCTAAAGCCACACCAGATCCTACATCTTGTTCATCTCAATGCAAGTCCAACTGCGTAACAGAATAGCCACCGGGCTTGCACAATCCCTGGCCTCCTCCGTAATGGCCACGTCAGTAAACATTTTCCGGACCTGGGAATTTCCCCGTCTCAACCTCTTTCCTGTATTCTGCGAAGGCTTGTTTCATCAGACGGCCCAAGTCCGCATAGCGCCGCGCAAAACGCGGCGTGAGATCGGAATACATTCCGAGCATATCATGCGCCACAAGTATCTGGCCGTCGCAAGAAGGGCCGGCGCCTATCCCTATTGTCGGAATCCTTACCAAACGAGTTATGCCCTCGCCAACAGCCGCAGGCACACATTCCACTATCAAGGCGAAAGCGCCCGCTTTCTCCAGCGCCCGAGCATCCGCCATTAGTCCTGCGGCTTCTTTGCGGACGCGGCCCTGTACTTTGTAGCCTCCGATTACACCAACACTCTGAGGCGTCAACCCGATATGGCCAAGAACCGGAATGCCGTTTTCCACAAGCCTTCGAACCAATGGAGCGCGAATTGCCCCCCCTTCCAGCTTCACCGCACCCGCACCCGCCTCCTTTATGAAACGTCCCGCATTTAACAAGGCCTGCTCCTCCGACACCTGGTAGGAGAGAAACGGCATATCCGCCACCACCAGAGCGTTCGTTACCCCTCTGACCACAGCGGCGGTATGTCTCAGCATGTCCTCCATGCTCACAGGCAACGTGTTCTTGTATCCTAAAACGGTCATCGCAAGCGAATCGCCAACAAGTATCAATTGAATGCCAACTTCATCCAGTATACGCGCCATGGCATAATCATATGCCGCCACACACGTAATTTTTTGCTTGCCCTTCAGCGCGCTCAACTTCGTTGGCGTCCATGAACCCATCATTCCTCCTTCAAACATCAAAGCCGCAACTGGAACACTACCACTCTTTCGAAAAAAGAACCACGGCCGGATGTTCAGGTAAAGTCGAAAGAATCTCCTTCACGCTCCTGTCTTGACCCGGTAGCACCAGATGCGGCCTCACATCAGCCAGCGGCGCAACTACAAACTTTCTCTCGGCCCATCGGGGATGCGGCACAACCAATCCCTCCTCTTTCACAACTGATGTCCCGGCAAAAATAATGTCAATATCAATAGGCCTGGGCGCATTCCGATCCGGCCCCCGCCGCCGACCCATGTCCTCTTCAATGTCTCGGAACATCTCCAACAGGCTTGCGAGATCAACGTTTGTCTCAACGACAACGACCGCATTCAAAAAGCTCATGCGTCCGTAAACCGCCGGAACATCAACAGGCTCTGTTTCATAAACACACGAACACGCCGTAATGGTCACACCCGATAGGTGTCCGATCCGTTCCCTCGCCGTCCGTAAACAAGCAAGCCGGTCGCCAAGATTCGAACCTAGCGAAATTCCGATTTCCATTTCTCGGATCCTCTCACCATATTCACTATTGCTTGAGCAAGCATCCGGCCAGCCACCTCGTGGCCTACCTCGCTCCAGTGCCCTTGACCGTGCTGCCTGTAACCAGGCGATGTCGCATGCAGGGCAG
>CALETX010000377.1 GCA_937920455.1 uncultured bacterium | reverse complement strand
CGAGCTCGCGAGCGTACCGCTGACGCATGCGCTCAGGCCGTAGGGGACGAACGTCAAACAAAACAGCGCCAAGCACGTGCGTGAGTTGCGCTGAAGTCAGAGCCCGATACAACCAGCCCGCATCCTCTCTGGCGCGCGAGTAGAGAAAGGAAACGACGGGATCGCCGCAGAACCACTCGTCCCGCAGTTGCGCGCTTGACCGCTCTACGTACTGATGTGACCTCATGACGTCCCCTCATTGCGTTTGCTGTGATGCCGTATCACCAGCAACAGCAATCCTATCAGTTTCACCAGCACTGATTGCGAAACAGTTCCAGCCAGTACCTGGCCACGGACAGCGCGAAGGAAGGCAACTGGCTCTTCTCCATTCATCAGCGCGCGTAGCGCATCGGCTTCCTCGCTTCCTGCTGCGGCACGGTCGCATAAATCCTTCAAGTCTTGCTGAAATACATCCAGCGCCTCCCCCATAAAGGATTGCCACAGCGGCCCGCGGTAGTAACGTTCCGCCGCAGCATTGAATTCTTCCGATGTTACGCCCAACGGCGTTGACGCGCCGGCTTCCGCCATGATGCCCTTCATCAAGAGATCCAACGCCCCCCGGGAGCCGGATGACTGGATTCTATGCTTCAGATCATCAATGAGACCTGCCAATCCTAACGCTTCGATTATTTGCGCCCCATCTCGTTCCAGCGTCTTCACGAGCGTCAGACGATAATCAGCTTGATAGACGCGGGTATATCCTTGGTAGCGATGGCTTGTCCGTGTGTGCCGGGCGCGGGCGAGTATCCTGCGAAGGAAGGCATTCGTAGTGCGTGTGCTGACATAGAATGTCGGAAGGCCTATGGCTGCGCCGAAAAAAATCTGCCGCCGCTCGCTTTCGACCTCCGGAACGTCCGGAATATCGGCGGCCGTCACGGCGCCGCTTAGCACGTACTGGTAGGCCAGCGCGGTTACCAGCCGTTGCAAATTGGCCGCCATAGCCATGTCGCGGCGAAGGCTGGCAAACTGACTATAGTGCCGGCCCTCGAATCCGCAGAACCCGACGCGGCCGAACAGACGTTGACGGTACAGAGTGTAGAACGACATGCGCGCGTCGAAAACCCCCATCTCGGCCAGATCATGTTTCAAGCGTTCGTCGTTGCCGATAACACCATTCAAGGCTGGACTGTGATCGGTACTCAGCGGCGCAACGAGATAATCCAGGAGACGTTGGTCCGGAATCCAGTCTCCTCGCAGTCCGAGAAGCCAGCCGAGCAGGCGGTCAAGCCCCCTAGGACCAAATGGCGTAAGCGGAACGCCCAGCCAGCGCAGATCGGCTTTCCTCTTCCAGCGACGCCAAAGCATCCGCAGATGGGTGAAATCCAACTCGTGGGGCAGAAAACCGAGAACCGTTTCCGGATGGAACTCATGAAAATCGAAGCGGCAGGGCGCAGCCGAGTACATGCCAACAAACAACGGCAGGAAGTGTTCCACAATCTTGACCACCAAGTCGCCGAGCCTCTTTTCGTCCTCTGCCCTGAACTCCGGCGCATCAGCCGCGCGTAATGCGCTTAGTCGCCTGCTGCCAAGACTGATGTGCGTTCCGTTGTTGGCGAGGCTTGTGTTGGAAACTGTCGGCAGGGTCACGAGATTGCGCGTCAGGATGCCGCATTCACGGAGCTTGGCGATAGCGTTCAAACGACTGCGCGAAAGAACCTCGTGGCAGAGTAACATGTATTGATATTTTGCTTCGCCTCGATCCCAACCAGACAGACATGGACTTACGAAAAGAGCGCGATAGAAGGAATCAGGAATCAGTTCATTGATCCGTTTCTGACGCAACGGCGTGTGGGGAGCAAGACAAACCTGCGTGGTCTGCCCTCGAGAACGCAGTTCAAACTTTTCATTCGCGTAGGAAGTCAGCAACTGGACCATAAGCATACGCCGAAGAGTCTCTTCAGCCAGCGCATCGCCCAGGTCAGACCCATCCTGCGGGCCAACAGTATGAAATGAAACTGTCTCCGGAGATGTGTTGTCGTTCAGGAAATATCGCATTAAACGCTCGCCAGTCGCGCGCACCAGCGCAGGCGTATCCGGTCCAACGCTGATGGCGTCGGCCATCGCAAGCTTCAGCAGGTAACTGACCGGAATGCGAAGACAAAGGATGCCGTTAATTTCCACACTAAACCTGCCGACATCGGCACGCCTGACGGCGCGTTCAACACGATCGGAGTAGAGATCTCCATCAAAAATCTCTCGCGCGTAGGCGGTTAGTAAGTGCGCCGGAAATGTGACCCAACTGTTCTCCCAGACTCCTTCCCTGTTTTCGGCTAAAAAACGCTCGATTTCTCTTAACAAACTTTTAGATGTGTCGCCCGCTGCTGCCCGGCGCGCCACGTTCTTGAAGAAGTTCGATTCCGTTATGGCCCTGGGCAAATCAACCTGTTCGCGTGGGCCTGTAACTATGGCCAGCAGTTCGTTCTCGGCGCCGGCGGTGGCATCTTCCGGGCCAAATGGCAATTCCTCAAGGGCCGCCGAAAAGGGACCTTCGTTCGTGGCATCTTCGCGTCCTTCAGAGGAGCGCGTACGGTTAGATCGCAATGGCCGCCTCGATGTCTCTGTCAAAACAGCATCCATTGACGAGACATAACCTGCTATAGTGCCGTTAGTAAGATATTGCGGTTGCGTGAGTTTTTCGTAAGACCGCCGCCTCAAGAGCTGATACCAGCTTTTGCCTTTAGACTGTTGCGGCCTTCATAACTGCTTCCGAATCCAATGGTTCAGAAGTTTCGCACCTGTAACGGAAAAGTGAACATCCAGCTACAGTGCGTTTGAGAACACGGCCTCTGTACCTCACTGGCAATATCCATGGCGGGTTCTCGCATTGTCTGTACTGCCATCTCAATTGCTGAATCCGGGATAATCACACAGCAACGCAGGAGGGCAGACACTTTGATCCCAGATTCTGCTTTCAGACCACAGAGACCTTTATAAGTGCCTGTCAATTGAGTGGTTCAAACAATCAGGCCCGTCACAGAAAGTGAAAATCCAACTGCAATGCATTTGACTGCTGTCGTTCTGATGCATTGACAGCAGAGATGTTGTTTCTCGCGGGTTGACGATGGTGCTATCTCAACAGCAAAATCCGGCTTGATATTGCTTCGCTGTCGAATGCTAACGCACCATAAAAATGGTGCCACGGACTGTGGTAAACCGCACCAGAATATCCGTGCCAGCGTATATCACCTGCCGGCTGGCATTGAAATCTGCCGGCATCTCGACGGCAGCAAAAGTGCCGGTCAGAGCTCCGTTATGGCGGATCAGCATGAATGTCTCATCGAATGTTGGCGGCAGAATATCCTTGTTTGACATAGACCTTATTCTGATCCTGGCGCCTGGCTGAATTGTCAGCGCAACGCCTGGCATGCTCAAGCGCGGGGTGTCTTTCTGAACCGAGGCCATATCCAGATCAAACGACACACACGCCCCGGAGCCGATCACCAGCGTTCCAGAGCCGTCAATCGAGCGTCGGAGCCAGGGCGAAGGCACAGACAATTCCTGCATGATTGTAAGCGACTGGCCTGGCGCTATCTCGGCCGGGCCAAGGCCGGTGAGCTTGCCCCATGAATCGGAAATACTTGCTTTGACCAGAGCGCCGCGTTTGATTTCCACCTCGTTATCCGGCAAGAATCCATTTCCAGTTACAATGTCAACATACCCCTGCAAGACTGTTATCTTACCCGTCACGGCATTATTTGCGCCCTGGAAATAAATCCACTTGTTAGCATCGCTAATCCCCCACAACGTCATCCCGTTGCCGCCCTGGACTGATCCATAGAGATTCAGGTCATGCGACCAGTTTTGGCCGTGTCTGAAATAAACGATCCCTTCCGCATTTCCAAAGTCCAGTTTTGCGCGACAATAATGATTGGCGCTTCCTTCAGAACAGAGAAAAGGAGCAATGGGAGCTTGTCCGCCTCCGGCAAGCCGGCCAAGTCTCAGAGTGTAGGTGTCTGTCCCGCCGCCCTGACATACAATTTCCCTTCCCAGCACAATTCCAAAGCATGCCCTGTCGGCTGTTACAGTTTGCGCGGTCAAGAGCTGAACAAAATCTCCCTCAGAGACGTTGTTGATATCGTTTGTTTTGTCGTATGTGGCAACCTTGAATCCGACAGCCGGATCGTAGTCGAGAAGGTCAGGCTGAGAGAGATTTCCATTTGGTCCGTTCTGCGCAGCAAAGACAGGCAGGTTGGTCAGATGTCCAGACGAACAGCCACTGATATACAGACGTTCCCAAGGACTCGTACTTCTGCCCAAACCTGTGTTGCCGTTCCCTGCAGCAATGAGCAGCACGCTGTGATCTGAGCATGAAAGGCCAGCTGCGTTCAATGCCGTGTCGGTGCCGTTTTCATCGAGCGAAAGAATGGCCGCACCTCTGAACGAAAGGCCGGTCACTTCGCTTGAGCCGTTGTATTGATGAACGTAGCCGTTGTGGTCTATGTGGATGGGAATCCCATCGAACCCATTGGCGCGCAGGGAGATCAGGCGCCCTCCCGCATCATCCCCACCAACTTGCCATTGATTAATACCGAACCGGAATGCAGGCACAGTGCTGTCAAGATTAACTTGTCCGGTATCGTAACCGTTATGGAATGTCCCAATCACCCGACAGGAAACCCGCTCCTGTGCAGCACTGAACACAGGACAATCCGTCCCGCTGCCAAGATAGAAAATCTGATGCGATCCCGAATATGGCTGGCCACCGGAACGAATAACCATCTGGGTGAATGTGCTGCTGCTGTGAATGACGATCGTACCTTTCTGCAGGCGCGTGTCGCTGTCTGTGCGGCAATCCTTCGACAGACCAAGCCACGGCGTGCTATCACCAATGTGCAATGAGAAGGCGGTGTTGGTAAAGTTCACCCCCAACCCGAACAGAATGTCGGCCGATGTTCCGCCGTCTGTAATGGACGTTGTGCTTACTGTTGTGTGACTGACGGAGGAACCTCTTGTGAGGATGGCCTCAGGTCCACTTGCAGCCGGATGAGCAGTGAAACTTGTGACTCTTTTCACAAGCTGAAGTCTTGAACTGTTGCCCCTCAGAGAGCCAAAAGTGTCGAGTATGAACCTGTCGCGGGTGGCCGTGCCTCCGGTCAACTCTATAATAGCACCGTGGCGCGCTGCAACGCCGGCGCGCCCGCCGTCCAGGGCGCCGCCTTCAGCCTGCGCCCCCTATTGGTAAAAAATCGTTGCCTGACCTGAGGCAGAAGCCATACCCTTGCCCAACGAATCCTGCGCCTCAGCGTATATATCGGCTGACCGTCTTGAAGAGTTGTACGCAGAGAAACCTCCGCCGAAATTTGCCTGGCTTCCTTTTATGAACAGCGCCGCGCCGTACGTGCCGCCAATGAACGCCAAATTCAATCTCCCTGTTCCCGACAGAGTCAGGCCGGACGCAAAAACGAATGGCGTGGAGGCACCATTTTGGCCAAAGGTGACACCATCGCCTGTGTCTATCACCATATTGGAAAAAGTCGCGCCTGCGCTAATAACCGTGCCTGACACCACACAGTTCGATCCACTGAAAGCCAGAGTGGAAGAAGAGTCCGCTCCCACAAAAGAGTAACCCTGCACGGTAAAAGAAATCGAGTTCACCAAAGCAGTGTATCCTGCCGCGATAGTAACCGTGCCTGTGGCAGAATCGAAACGCGCAATATCAGCCGCTGGACCAGCGTCATTAGGCCAGGAAATATACGCCGATCCGTCATACCAGCGCGCTGAAGATCCGTCCCACACGCCGCTGCCACCATTCACCGGAGAGACACCGTCAGCGTCCCACTGATAAGTGGCTGCAAACACGAGCTGCATATTTGGCGCGGAGATCAGGGGCACAAAGGCAAGAGTAAAGGGGGCGATTCGAGTGAGGATGACTTTCACGTTTCTACTCCCTCCTTTCCAGGTGACTAACGGAAACTGCCGGAACCGCAACTCGCGAGCTGTCTATCTTTGAAGGAGCATCCTCAACCCATTTAAAGGGAAGCCGCTCGATGCGCGGGCCTTTACAGCTTCCACCAATCAACCCCAGCAGTATTCTTGCAGCATAATCTCCATAAACCTCGCTGTCGTATTCCATTCTGACAACCGGAAATCGGGAAAAGTGGGGAAATGATCTGTTTGAATGCGTAACGATACGTATCTGCTGGGGAACCTTGATGCCTAGTTCCATTATAGCCATAGCCGCAGTATTGAAAAGCAGTTCATCGCATACGACGAGACCATCCGGCTTTGTTTGAGCACCATGCCACAGATCGCAAAAGCCCCTAAATCCTGCACCCGATGACGCTGGATGATCGCATTGGCGAATCAGACTCGCCACGTATGGAACCCCTGCTTTGCTGAAGGCCGCCTCAACATCAGCGTCTGATACACCCCATGCAAGCATCCCGATGCGAGAACAACCTTCTGATGCCAGCCTCCTGACAGCGTTGAATATCATTTCGTCGTAGTCTACATATACCCTGTGATCAAAATAAAACCCGTCGCCCACCACTGGGATACCCTCGTCCCGCGCCGGCTGCAACCAACCTCGATTTTGGGGACTTGCAAGACTTGCAATCCCCAGCACCCATCTGTTCATCACATCCTCGGCCATGCCCTCCGGCAGCCCTGAGTCATCCACGCCGTATGCTGACGATGCTGCCCCCAGGAATAGTCTGACGCTATAACCCGCCTTTCGTATCTTTTCCTGCAAGGTCCGGCATGCTGAGAGAAAAAAACCGGATTTCACCGCCTGATCGGCAGAGATTCCCAACACTATGGCCACATAACGGCCCGCCTGCGGGTCGGAGACAAAAGTTCCTGAGCCGTGCTTGCGCACAACAAGTCCTTGTCTTGCCAGAGATGCCAGCGCTTCCCGCAAAGTCAGGGTGCTGACGCCATATTTGCGCGCAAGTGCGGATTCGGACGGCAGCTTGTCACCTGCTTTAAATCTTGACCTGATTTCCGAGACTAATGCTGCGGCCACCTGGAGATGAAGAGGAGTACGGTCAATCCTTAGTCGCTTACTGCTCACTTTTTCCTCCTAACTCTAACATTAAGTCATTAAATGAGTTGATTGTCAATGGGTAATCTGATAGACGATGAGATGGACGAGCTGCGGAAGTACTTAGCGGCGATCCAGTAGTGCAGAAGATTTATGAGTAATGACGGGAGGTGAAAACATGAAGAAAATCATTGCGCTAGCCATAATGGCTGTCTCATCCTTCGTTGTTATCGTCCCCAGCGTACCAACGCTGGCACAGGAAAACCACGCCAAAAGAGCGCCCATCGGCCAGTTTACAGCAGTGAGGCTTGCAAAACCGCCAACGCTGGATGGCAAGATAGAGCCAGGAGAATGGGACGATGCCTTCGGCACCTCCGGAATTATCGCCGCATTCGAACATGAGCTTATAACATCCGCAACCCACATGCGCGTCGGCTGGGATCCGGAAAATCTATACTTCCTCTTTGTATGCAAAAGAGGTCCTCATGAATGGTATCTAACAAAAGGCGTTCGGTTCAACGATGACTATGATTTTGGCGACTCTTCTGTCGAGGTCTGGATCTCCCCGCCAAAACCCGTTCCCGAAACCTACCAGAGTATTCTAAACACCTACCCTGCTGTCATGGACAACCACCAAATACCCAGCCGCGGATATATCGGCGCAGGCTGGAAGGGTAATTGGAGAATCGGTGTTTCCGAAGACGCAGACGCCTACATAATCGAAGCCGCAATCCCTGTGTCCGACTTCGGCATGCAGCCGCTGCGCAATGGCGATGTCTGGAACATCCTCCTGTGCCGAACCTGCCACGGCTCCGTCCCACGCGCTCAGGGATCTTGGTCAATCACCCAGGCTTTTGCGGAAATGCCACAGCACCCTCCAGTTACTTTCCGCGAAGACGCGCCCGTGGTTCAACTCGATGGGGTTGAAACCATTCTCTCTGGCAACTATCGAATGAATCTATTGTTGACTGCCCCCAAGCAACAGCC
>CALETX010000376.1 GCA_937920455.1 uncultured bacterium | reverse complement strand
GTCACGGTAATTCTGTATGAGAACGGTCCTGCTGTTGGGGGGTTGGTGTGAATGAACGTATTTGTGGGAGGGAAAGATGGAATCGAAAGCGCAAGGGGGAAGAATCCCGAAATGAGGTTGGAGCTGCCCCAGACGGAATAGGTTCGGTTTGAGACACTGGTCCATACAATGGCAAAAGTGTTGGCAGTCGGTCTGCGTAAGTCCACAATTCCGAAGAACGACAACGGGTTCGTGGGGCTTGTGCCGGCCACCAGCTCCTCGTCGTCGCGTGCCCTGTCGCCATCGGTGTCGGATTTGTCCGGGGCGGTCAGGCTGATGTTGATTTCGTATGTATCCGACAGACCATCCCCATCGTCATCATTGTCCATGCTGTCGGGAACGCCGTCTCCGTCAGTATCGCTCAGATTGCGTCCTATTGTCCAGAAGGCCGGTACGACGTTGCTCGAGACGGCCGGGGGACTTGCGATGTTCGTGCCGGGTGCCTTGTATGCGGCCCACCAGTTGCTGGGCGCATAAACAGTGCTTGTCATTCCAGTTGTAAAGATAGCGTATCGGGTGGCGTGTTCAAAATCGTTAAGATGGAATTTGACCTCCACTAACGGATCGTGCCATTGGCTCACACCGTTCGAGCCTGAATATATTGCTACGTCCATGTCGAATCCCCCGATCCGATTACTGACGACCGTCGCGCGCACGCCGTTGTTGTGGTTTGCCCATGTGGTGGTGTCGTAAGCGAAGTACATTCCCATTGTGCCGTCGGCGTTTGTGGCTGCGCCCATGACGGTATTTTCAATGATACGATGATCGGTTGCGGTAGCAAGATTTGTTTCGTCCCAGGGCGAATAGTCGGCGTGTATCCATAACCCTCGTGCCGGAGTTGCGTTGGAGGATGGAGAGAAGCCGCTGACTGAGATGTCATTATTCAGCACATATGCCCGACCAGGCGCGGCGGTGATCCGTATGCCAACCAGCCCGCGCATGACGCGATTGCTCACCACGCGGATAGTTTCGCCGTAATCTCCGTGCAGATTTGCCCAAGTCGAGACAATGCAGTTGCTGAAGACATTACCCAGGATCAGCAGCGGAGAACTCATGTTTGAGGCATATGCGCATGAATACAAATAAATGCCGGCGTTTGCATTGACGCCGGTTATGTCGGAGATTTCATTATATTCGCATGTCGAAGGGGCATGAGTGAGGAAGATGCCTGTGGCCTTGCCGGTGTTTGTGTGGCAGATATTCGCTATTCTGTTGGAGCGGAAGATGCTTCTAAGGGCGTCGGTATCGCCAGGCGCCGGAGGAGGATGGTGCCCTTCGTGCCGAATTCCGTATCCGCAGAAGTTGAGGACTGTGCATCGTTCCACTGTGATCGGTCTGAAGGTGGAGTATATGCCGTTGGCGGTATCTGGCGTGCCGTTTGAGTCAGAATCGCCGTTGATTGTGAGGGAACCGATGAACACGTTGTTAGTGCGGATATCGAAGAGCGCTCCGCCTTCGAAGGGGTATGGGGGGCGGATTACGGTTCTTGATGTGTGCCGGCGGAAAGGCGCAGACAGAGGGTCATACTGGTCAGATCCAACCAGGCTGACGGGGTTGGTTACGATGATCCATTCATAGTACTCTCCAGGCGCAATGTGGATGACATCGCCCGCTGTTGTTTCGGCAAGGGCATGGGTGATTGTCTGCCAGGCGGATGTTGGCGTGAGTCCGGAGGATGCGTTATTGCCGTCAGGTGCCACATAATAGTCGGCGCCATGGGTTGAGAGCATAGCAGCGGGCAGCCAGAGGCAGAAGAACGTGCTGACTATCCCGTGCCACAGAGAGTAAAATCTGTCGTCTGCGAACATTGAAAAACCCATCTGCATATCATATCACGAGCGTCCGCCGTCGGCGAATTCTTTTGCAACAGGGTGCTGCAGATTTAGGCAGGTTGCAAGCGGCGACGTTGTGCCGCAAAAAAAGGATTGTTTTCTTAACGATCTGTCACTACAAGAGTCGAGTGCCGGTTCGAAAGTCGGCAGACGCGAGACAGTGTGGTGAGCGAATCCGAACCCAGACCAAGTGCTTTGGAAGGCGAGCGATTTGACGCCGTCAAGGCGATCGTAGGCAGGATAGCGCACGACTTCAACAACCTGCTCACTCCTCTGCTTGCCTATCCTCCCCTGATCAAGTCTGATCTGCCGCAGGGGTCTTATGGAGCCGAGCTGCTGGAGGTGATTGAGAAGACCGCGCATGATATGCTGCACATTACACGGCAGCTTCTTGAACTTTCCGGGAGGGGCGAGTACGAGTTCCACGTTGTTGACATGAATGAGATAGTTGGGCAGGCCGTCGCAGAAGTGAGTGCGGCTGCTGCCGCTGCAAATGTGACCATCAGCAAGAAACTTGCCCCCGGTCTTCCACGTGTTACTGCGTGCGTTGAGCGTGTCGCTGCTGCTCTTTGCAACGTGTTGCGCAACGCCATAGAGGCGATGGCGAGCGGAGGGGAGATGGCCGTTGCGACACGGGAACAGGTGATTACTGACAAGGACGGCAATTCGGGACCGCCGACAGCCGGACGGTACGTTGTTGTGGATGTTTCAGACAGGGGAGAGGGGATACCTGTAGATCTCGGTCAAAAGATATTTGAGCCGTTTGTCTCGACAAGACGGTCGGCAGAGCGACGGGGCGCGGGGCTTGGACTCAGTGTGGCTTACCGCATAGTGAAAGACCATGGGGGGCACATTCTTTTCGCCGCCCGGGAAGGCGGTGGGACGATATTCTCGCTTTTCTTCCCTGTGGGATCCGATGGCGACACCGCGCAACAGTCGGATGGACAGGCTCAGCACACCGAGGCGTCGGGAGCCACCACGACGCCGGTCGCGGGATGCGACCGGAAGCGAATGTTGATTGTTGACGATGAAGTCAACATTGTCAGGCTGTTCCGAATGATACTGGTTCAGGAAATTCCTGATCTGATTGTCGAGATGGCCTCCAGCGGGAAGGAAGCCATCAGCATTTTTGAAACAGGGCATCATGCGGTTGTGCTGATGGACATCAGGATGCCAGGGATGGACGGCCTGGCTTGTTTCGAGGAAATTCAGAAGTTGTGTGCCGACCGCCGATGGGAGGTGCCTTCGGTGATATTCTGCACGGGTTTTGCTCTTCCCTCCGCGGTTAAGCAGATAACGAACGGCAATTCCAAGCACGCATTGCTCACGAAGCCGATTTCAAGAGAGCTGCTTGTTCAAACTGTCCGCGAGCGCCTTCGCCAATGATCAGGATCGTGTCGCCGTTGCATATGCAGTCTCATGCCCTTGAAATGCGCAGGCAGGGGTTAAAGGTCGGCTTTGTTCCGACGATGGGCGCTCTTCATCAAGGACACATGTCTCTTGTGAAGATAGCTCGCAAACTTTGCGATACGGTTGTCGTAAGCGTATTTGTGAATCCGATTCAGTTTGGGCCTAAGGAAGACTATTCAAGTTATCCCCGTAATCAGGAGGGCGATATGGCTATATGCGAGGCGGAGGGCGTTGACGTTTTTTTTGCCCCGACCGCAGATGAAATGTATCCTCGCGATTATAGCGTTCATGTGGTGGAAGACCGCATGTCGATGGGGCTTTGCGGCGCTTTCAGACCTGGACATTTCAGAGGTGTCCTGACGGTTGTTGCCAAGCTGTTCAACATCGTGCAGCCTCATGTGGCGGTATTTGGTCAGAAGGATGCTCAGCAGGCGCGTCTTGTAAAGCGCATGGCAAGGGATCTCAATTTTCCGATTGAGATTGCAGTCGCGCCCACGTGCAGAGAGGCTGACGGCCTTGCGATGAGTTCGCGCAACGCCTATTTATCAGAGGCCGAACGACGCGTTGCGCCTGGACTCTATGCTGCGCTAAAGAGAGTTGAAGAAGCGTTTCGAAGAGGCGAGCGCAGCGCCGCCATCCTGCGCAAGGTCGCGTTGGAGAATCTGGCGGAAGTCCGTGAATTCAGGGTGGAATATCTCGAGATAGTGGACGACGAGACGCTTGAGAGCGTGGAAACCGTGAGCAGGCCCGCTCTCGTGGCTGCTGCTGTTTATCTAGGGCGGACCCGGCTGATAGATAACATCGTCCTGGAGCCATGAATTATGTCGCGGCGACAGTGTCCCTCCGCCGGCAATCACGGCTGGAGCGAAATACGGCCGCCTTGCTGCTGCAACCGGCGCAACGCGATGTTGTGAGCTTCTATTATTGCGGAAAGCAGCCGCGATGTGTCTGGATTCTCAGGCGCGAACACTGCGCCGCATGAGGGATCGGTCCGAGCCTGCATATCGTCTCCGAGGACGACCACTCCGGCTTGAGGCTGGAGTTTCACGATCGCCCTGACGATACCGCCTACTTCAGTTCCCATGAGCGTCTTGTCCACGATTATCGCGTCCAGTCCGCCGCTCCGTTTTTCGATCTCGGCCAGGGCGGACACGATATCGAGGGCCCGATAGAGACGCGCCTTAGTGGCCGCCAGAGCTGTTTCGAGTGTGCTGTACTTGCGACCGGGCGCGGCAAGCAGGATATTCCATCTTGCAATAATGGGCGCCAGGGTTTCAGGAATGGCTGTGCTCATCGGCTCTGTCGCGGCCTCGGGAATGGGGTGGGGGAAAGAGAGTCTGTGGGTGACCGAGCCGTGAGGGCCGCGCATGGAGAAGAAATTTCCTCCGCTTTCTTCGATCATCGAACCGACAACTGACTCGATGATGCCGGGTTCGTCGTGATTGGATATCATGACAGTTTCCGTTAATACTCCAGCATTCAGAGGCGAGGCAGTTATCAGGACTACGCAGGCATATTTGTTGCCCACGTTGAACATGGCGCGGGAGCTAGGCCGGGCTGCGCTGATTTGAATGATGCCCTCGTCGCCGACTGTTTCGGCTGCGCGGAGTGCAAGATTGAGAATCATCTGTTCAATCTGAATACCCCCCATGCCGACAGGAGGAAGGTTCTCCTCGACAATTTCCTCCACCTTCCATTTTTGGGTAAGCGAGTCTCGCACGAATGCGGCGGCATTTCTAATATGGTCAGCCGTAGATCTGGTCAGGGGCGATCCGGCGCCGGGTTGGGCAAGCTCGAGCAGGTGTTCCGCAAGCGAAACACCTTGCTGAGAAGACCGGACGATGGCGTCCACTGATTGTCGGCTTTCGAAGGAACCGGGAGGGAGACGTGCAAGGAGAGAAGCATGGCCGGATATGACGCTGAACAGGTTTGTCAGGTCATGCGTGACACCGCGGGCAAGTTGCCCGATAAGTTGAAGTCTGGCCATGTACATGGCGCTTCGATGGCGGGCGTTCATCTTGGTGACATCGCTGATCTGGACGATCACTAGATCTTCCGAGGGTTGCGCTCTCAATCTGAGCACACGGATATCGTCGCCTGAATTGGCGTTTATCTCCACCTCGACGGGCTCGACGGCCTTCAGAATTGTGTTACGAGCATCTTCAGACAGACGGGGAAACACATCGGCCAATGATCGCTGATCCTCCGCCTTGATTCCCAGGGCGCGAGCGGCGCTTGGATTGGCGCCTGTCAGCCTGCCTTTTCGATCCACGGCAATTATAGGGTCTGCCAGATAATCCATTGCGGAGACGAATTTGCTGAGCCGACGGCGGCTTTCTATTTCGCCGGAGAATTTGATGGCCCACAGGCCGAAGGCGCCTGCAATCAGCATGAAGCCCAGGGTGAGGGACCATATGAGCGCCGAGACAACAAGGGTTTCATCAGGCGGCACATATGACTGGATGTGATTCATGACTGCGATGACCGCCATGGATGCTATGCAGAATAGTATGATAAGGAGGACGGCGTAGCTCCATACTTCGGTCTTGAAGAAACGCATAGTTATTACCGTCCGGTCAGATAGTGACTCTTATGCGACGGCTGGCGGCGGCGCAGAGAGAGAGTTTTATCGGTGGGAGGCAGGGCGTCGTGTCTTGGGCAGCATGGCTCGTTGTTCTTCACGGCAGGACACCTGCTCGCGCTGCTGGTTATTCTACAACGCTCCAAACGGTTGCAACTCTTGTGTTTTGCCAAACCGCCTTGCGGAATGCGCGGCGGCTTGACGCGGAATGTGGCTCATTTTTTCTTCATAAGCCGCTTGCGGGCGTCATCAACCTTCTTTTCGGTTTCTGCTTCCCTTGCCTGTCGCGCTTGATCTACAAGGGCGCGGAATTCAGCTCTGCGCGCTTTCGACTCTATAAGCTGTTTATGCGTTAGCTGGGTCTCTTCTGGAATTCCGGCTTCTGGTTCGATCGTGGTCGGTTGCGCCAGCCCGACCGTCACGAAGATAATAGTTTCTCGCTGCTGTTTGTCCTTGTGCTGGTGCGAGAAGAGATACCTGCCTATCAGCGGAATATCGCCCAGCAGGGGAAGTTTTGTGGAAACAGTCCTGTCCTCCGTTTCGGTCAAACCGCCAATCGCGACCGTCTTGCCGCTTTCGAGGCAGAAAACGGTTGTGATTTTCTTTGTGCCGACGACCGGATAGGTTTGGCCGTTGGGCGCCACGGCGTCTCTCAGGAACCTGGTGAGCTCAGGCTGAATACGCACCGTGATGTTGCTCTCCGTGTTGACGGTGGGCGTGACGGTAAGTTTGACGCCAAGTTCGACTGGATCGCCAGGGTTGTACGTTACGACCGGAGCGATGCCCTGCTGCCCAGGTGTGACGCTGGAGACGAATGGCCTTTCTGTCTGGCCGATGTGGATCACAGCGGGCTCTTCGTTAGCCACTATGATTTTTGGATTGGAAACTATGCTTACTCCGTT
>CALETX010000375.1 GCA_937920455.1 uncultured bacterium | reverse complement strand
GAGGTTTTCAATGCGCCGTGCAGCATTCTCAAGCACGACTCTCACACACGCCGGCTGCAAAGCAATCCGTGCCGCGTCGGCCTCATCCTCAAGGCGCGCCAGAGACATTACATCTTCAGCCAGACTCCCAAGTCTGCCGATGTTTCTCGCCATCATGTCAAGAAATCGAGCCGTCTCACCATCCGTGCCTATTAACGATGCCAACGCTTCCACACAACCCCTCAAAGCCGTTATCGGCGTCTTGAGTTCGTGCGACACGTTGGCAACAAAGTCGCGACGAACGCGCTCCAGCCTCTTGAGCCGGGTCACATCATTGATGATTATGAGCGCGCAGCGTCCGTGAGCGCCTGGCTTTTCAATAAGTGATCCGCGAAGCTGGAAAAACCTGTCCTCTTCGCCCAAAAGAATAATTTCCTTCTCCGATTCGCCCCCTTTTTCGATTATTCCCGAAACAAAACGATGCAGTTCTGGATATCTGGCAACCTCCTGAAGAGTCCTGCCGCGGACCGCGTTCTCCTCAACATGAAGAAGCGCTGCGGCAGCTCTGTTCAGATCTGTCACTCGAGACTCGGCATCCACCAATAGCACCCCTTCGGCCATTCCCGAAAAAAGAGTGCGCATCCCGTCACTTTCGAGCCTGAGTTCCTCCAGCCTGGCAGCAAGACGATCCGCCGTCCTGTTCAGAGCCCTGAAGGCCAGCCGCAATTCCTCAATATTTGAGGAAACAGCTCTGGCGGACATGTCTCCAGCGGCCATGCTCTCCAGTACGGTCCGAAAAGCGCCAAGCGGCTTTGCCACATATCGCGTCGCCGCGCCTGCCGCCAATGCGCAGAGACCCGCCGCGGCGAGTGAGCTGATCACCCCCATTCTCCAAAAAGATACCTTCAGCGCCGCAACTTCAGGAACAGGCGCACCAACCCGCAGCACCAGCCGTTCCTTATCTTCGTCAACCGGGATTGCAACATAAACCCAAGACTCTCGGCTTCCAGGTTCCGTCCGCAGGTCACGCCCCGTGCGCCCTGAAAGTGCCGCCTTTATCTCTGGGTGAATGACCCCGTCCCCACCAGGCGAGTGGCCTGGCAGAGTGTCGGCAATTGTCATCCCTTTGGAGTCAATCACACTGATGCGCAGATCGGCAATCTGCGCCAGTTCCTGAAACGCGCCACCCGATCCGGCAGACAGAGCATTCCTGACTCCCACGTCCCTACGAACAAGAAGTCCGGCCCTTTTCTCCAGCCATCTGAAATGGCATTCCACAAGTCGAACCACAGAGGATCGCCAAATCAGCCAAAGCCCTGTCCAGAGCGAAAGCCATGCGGTCACAAGCAGCACCCCAAACATCCACCACCGCAGCCTCAT
This sequence comes from uncultured bacterium, assembly GCA_937920455.1. Classification (GTDB taxonomy): domain Bacteria; phylum Verrucomicrobiota; class Kiritimatiellia; order UBA8416; family CALETX01; genus CALETX01. The sequence goes on along the minus strand of CALETX010000375.1, from coordinate 4,115 downwards.
TTCTTACTCCGTTTCCTTGAACCTGTATCCGACGCCCCTAACGGTCTCCACTAAATTGGCGTACCTGCCCAGCTTGCGCCGGATGCCGACAATCTGGACATCCACGGAGCGGTCCGTTACGGCATAAGGACCCCCGCGCACAGCCTCTACAATCTGTTCTCTCGTAAAAACCATGCCCGGATTCGCTGCAAGCGTATGCAGTATGCGGAATTCCAGTGGAGTCAGAGCAACGGCCTCCCCCCGAACCGTCACCTGGTGACGCAGAGGATCAATGACCAGCCCATGGATCGAAAGAACAGCCTTTTCGTCCACAACTGCCTTTTCTCTGCGCCTCAGCACTGCTCTGACCCTCGCAGCCAGCACACTCATGCTGAATGGCTTCGCGACATAGTCATCGGCGCCAAGTTCCAATCCTGCCACGATATCGGCATCCTCGCCCCGCGCAGTCGCCATGATGATCGGAATGCCAGAAATAAGCCTGTCCTGTCGGATAGCGCGGCACACATCCAACCCGCTCATTGCCGGCAGCATGATGTCCAACACAATCAAATCTGGTCGCGCGCGCCGAACAGTCTCAAGAGCCTCCTCTCCCGAAGCGGCAGTAAGAACGTTGAAACCCTCCCTGCGCAGATGGAAACACGCCAGCTCGCGTATATCTGCCTCGTCTTCGACCACAAGAATCGTTCTTCTTGCTCTTGTCACTCGGTGTTTTCCTCCGGCCAGCACACGGGCCGACTCGCCTGTGTATTTCTAACCGAACATTCCAAACAGTCCAGACATCGTTTCTTGGCCAATAATCAATTTCCATTGCGTCAGGATGAGATTCCGGCGAGAAAGTACCCACCTTCTGGAGCGCATTCCAAGAAAGTTGTGGCAGAAAAGCAGACTAAGCGTAGAATCCATCCAGCTTGGTTTGTCGCAAGTAGAATATCTAAGGAGATGACAATGCAAAAACTTCTTCTGGCCCTGCCAAAGGGGAGCCTGCAGGAGGCCACAGTCTCTATAATGCAGAAGGCCGGCTTCAGAGTGCGCATTGATTCGCGCTCTTACATTCCGCAGGTTGACGATCCCGAAATCGAGGCGCGCCTTCTGCGCGCCCAGGAGATAAGCAGATGCGTAGAAACCGGCACCCTCGACGCCGGCATCACAGGCCTCGACTGGATCATGGAGAACGGGTCAAGGGTCGTTGACGTTGCCGAACTGATTTACGCAAAACAGGGCATGAAGCCAGTTCGATGGGTGCTGGCTGTTCCTGAAAAATCCCCAATCCGAAAAATCAAAGACCTTCAAGGCAAAAGGATCGCAACTGAAGCGGTAAACCTGACCCTCGCTTTTCTGAAACGCCATGGCGTCAAGGCAACAGTTGAGTTTTCCTGGGGCGCTACTGAGATCAAACCCGCCATGGGCCTTGCGGACGCGGTGGTCGAGCTGACAGAAACAGGCTCATCTTTGCGGGCACACAACTTGCGTGTCGTCGAAACCGTCCTGGAATCCACCACCCGCCTGATAGCAAACAAGACCGCATGGAAAAACGCCTGGAAACGCGCCAAGATAAACCAAATAGCAACGCTCCTGCAGGGCGCCCTCCGGGCTGAAAACAAGGTTCTCATAAAAATGAACGCGCCGGCCCGCAAGGTCACACAGGTCACAAGAATACTGCCGTCGCTTCACGCTCCGACCATCAGCAATCTTGACAGCAAGGGGTGGGTCGCAATAGAGTCCGTCGTGGATGAGACGGTTGTTAGAGAGATCATATGCCGCCTCAAGAAGGCGGGCGCTGAGGGGATCATCGAACTTCCTCTGAACAAGGTGATTCCCTGAGCCCCGAAAGGAGGAACGGGTGGGATCGGTAAAAAAATGGCGTCGCAAGAAGATGTCCAAGCACAAGTATCGTAAGCGTCGGAAGGCCGATCGTCATAAGAACAAACCGTAGGAGCCCAATCAGTGCGCCTCGGTCTTATCGGCGCAGCTTTCGCGTTCGTGTTCGCAGCAGGGTGCGTTTCCACGCGCCGCGAGGCCCATACGGGAGGGTTCGCGCTTTCCAAGGAGGAGCGCCGCTTGGCGCAAAGCCTCGGTCACTACGCCCAGGCGCTCGTTTGCGAAAGGGAGGAAGGACCCTTCTCTGCCCGCGCGTTTGAGCATTACAGCGCCGCCGCAAAGTCTGACCCTTCCAGACTCGACATCAGCCAAAAAGCCGCACTCATGGGCCTCGGGCATCAGAGGCCCGACGTCAGCCTGGAGATTCTTCTCAACGCCGCTCGACATAATCCAAGGTCCGTCCAACCCTGGATGGACCTCGGCGCGGTTTACCTGGCAGTCACAAATGATCACAAAGCCCTCGCCGCATATAGACAGGTGATCAGACTCGACCGCAACATCCCTCACGCGTATGTAAGTCTGGGAAGAATCGGGTTCCGGCTCAACAGAGACCGCGAAGCCGTGCGCTGGCTCCGCGAAGGATTCCGCAGATGCAAGGACACATCCCCTCTTGCCGCTTACTGTTTCGGCCAGGGACGTGAGTTTCTCGCTCTCGAACAGCCAACCCGAGCCATATCCTGTTTCCAAATTCTGGCTGAGACCCAGCATGACAACGCCGCACATTTTCACAATCTCATCGGCGAAATTTATTCCGAAATGAACAATAAGAAACGTGCCGCAAGACACTTCTTGATGGCCACAAAGCAGTCACCTCCCTTAGCAGACTCGTTCATCAGACTGGCCCTGCTTTACATGCAGGACGATCCTCAAAAGACGGCCGACATAATCCTCCGGGCCGACAAAATCATCCCAAATCATCCCACCATGCTCTTCGTCCTGGGCGCCGCTTACAGTCGAATGAAACGCTACAAGGACGCTATCGTGGTCTTCGAGAGGGTTGAATCTATAGTCGGGTCCACGCCGGGAGGAAAATTGTCTCAAGCTTTCTATCTGCATTACGGCGGCGCCTGTGAACGCCATGGGGAGCTGGAGCGTGCTGAAAAAATTTTTGAACAATGCCTCGCTCTGTATCCGGATGCTCACGAGGTCCTCAACTACCTGGCTTACATGTGGGCAGAAGCCGGCGTAAACCTCGACAAGGCTCTTTCTTACGTGACAAGAGCGCTCGAAAAGGAACCCGAAAACGGAGCGTATGTTGACACCCTCGGCTGGATACTCTTCAAGCAGAGCAAATACCAGCAAGCGCTCCCTCTCCTGGAGAAAGCTTATGAGCTGGCCGACCACGACGCCGTAATCGCTGACCACATCGGAGACACGCATCTAAAGCTCGGCAATCTTGAAAAAGCCGTTGAGTTCTGGAAGAAGAGCATAGAGGCCGACCCGGACAACGTCGCAGTGTCCCGAAAACTGTCAGAAGCGGGAGTTGACGTCAAGAGATTGTTGAAAAACATCGGCCGCAAGGATAAAAAAAAGCAAACCCCACCCAAAACGGAATGAAGCCCTCGATACATCAGCTTACAGCAGGCTTCACCCAGGGCGATGCAATCAGCAACGAAGCGATGGCTCTGCGTTCGATATTCCGCGAATGGGGACATAACTCGGAAATATTCAGCGATCCTGCGCACATTTCCCACGTCATGCGTTCCGTTGTCAGACCCGCACCAGATTGTCTCTCTGAGATAAAACCGGACGATGTGGCGATCCTGCATCTTTCAATAGGGTCGCGGGTGACCGACATTTTCGCCTCCCTGCAGTGCAGAAAAGCAATTCTTTACCACAATATAACCCCCCCCCGATACTTTGAGCAAATCAATCCAGCCACCGCGTCTCGGCTGCGGGAGGGGCTTGCCGCGGCCCGAGCTCTTGCCAATCATGCCGAGCTGACGATGGCCGACAGCGCCTTCAATGCCCGCGAACTTCTGGAAATGGGATACCGAGATGTCAGGGTGATGCCGCTCGTTTTCGACCTTTCAGTGCAACGCGCTTCTCCGGACAGACGGACATTGAAGGAACTCCACGACGGGCTCGTAAACGTGCTTTTCGTCGGCAGAGGCGTCCCAAACAAAAGGATAGAAGACGCTGTCAGAGCGTTTGCGGTTTTCCAGCGCGGCGTAGAACCGCGTTCGCGTTTCATCCATGCCGGCTCATACGCCGGGGCGGAGATTTACAAGCACATG
>CALETX010000374.1 GCA_937920455.1 uncultured bacterium | reverse complement strand
AAAAAAGCGGCTCCGTGGCCGCTGATGCAGAAAAGAGAAGGAGGCAAACAAAATGAGTCTCGCACCGCAAATTGCTGAAGCAGTCATGAAAGGCAAGAATAAGGACGCAGCTGCGCTGGTTCAAAAGGCTTTAGATGCAGGCGAAAAGCCCGCTGACATATTGGAGAAGGGCCTTATTGCTGGAATGAGCGTGGTCGGAGAACGTTTCAAGAAGAACGAGGTTTATGTACCTGAAGTGTTGATCGCCGCACGCGCCATGAAAGAGGCTATGAAAGTCCTCCAGCCCAAACTCGTCGCGGCCGGCGTCAAGCCGATCGGAACAGCCGTGCTCGGAACAGTAAAGGGCGATCTTCATGACATCGGAAAGAACCTCGTCGGAATGATGCTGGAGGGAGCGGGCATAAAAGTAATCGACCTTGGCATAGACGTCCCGCCCGAAAAATTCGTCACCGAGGCCGCGGCTAACAACGCCAGCATTATAGGTGTTTCGGCTTTACTAACAACCACCATGACCAATATGAAGAGCGTGGTGGAGACAGTAAAGGCCAAAGGCCTTCAGGGGAAGGTCAAGGTTATGATCGGCGGCGCGCCGGTAACACAGGCCTTCTGCGACGAAATCGGCGCAGATGGCTATGCTCCAGACGCAGCTTCCGCAGCCGACCTGGCAAAGAAACTTCTCGGCGTGAACTGACGCCAGCATGTAAAACAAGAAGCGCAGAAAAAGCGGCATCCCTTTTTGGGGAGGCCGCTTTTTCTTTCGTTGACGCCCGCCATCCGTAAACTTATGGTTTGACCCTGTTTTAGCGATCGGGCCCAACGATGCGCAGAATTATTGAACACCTCAAAGAAAGGAAGCTCCTTATTTCCGATGGCGCATGGGGAACTCAACTCCACAAGATGGGGCTCCAACCTGGTGAATGCCCCGAACTCTGGTGCATCGAGCGCCGCGCGGATGTTCTGACAATAGCCCAGTCCTATGTCGAGGCAGGGGCGGACATGATCAAAACCAACAGTTTCGGCGCAAACCGGCTGAAACTCGCACATTTCGGACTCGCAAACCGCGCGGCCGAAATCAATGAGGCAGCAGCCGCTATTTCCCGCCAGGCGGCGGGCGACACAGTCAATGTCATAGCATCCGTGGGCCCTACGGGTCGTTTTCTCTTAATGGGCGACGTCACAGAAGAAGAACTTTACGATGCTTTCAAGGAACAGGTTATGGCGCTTGAACGCGGTGGCGCCGATGCCTGCTGCATAGAAACATTTTCTGCACTCGACGAGGCATCAATCGCGATCAAAGCCGCTAAAGAAAATACACGTCTCGAAATCATTGCCACCTTCACATTCGAAGCCACTGCACAGGGAACATATCGAACAATGATGGGAGTATCTCCTTCGGAAATGGCAGAAGGCCTTGCGCAAGCAGATGCCGACATTATTGGATCCAACTGCGGCAACGGAATGGAACAAATGATACCGATTGTTGCTGAAATTCGCCAGGCTGCCCCATCCATGCCCATCATCGTCCACGCAAACGCCGGAAAACCCCTCCGAAGAGACGGCCGGGATGTCTATCTCGAAACGCCGGAAACCATGGCTCGCCACGCCGTAGAAGTGGTCAAAGCAGGCGCTGCAATCATTGGGGGATGCTGCGGCACAACTCCAGACCACGTCAGAGCACTTGCAAAGCTGTTTAAGAAATAAGAACACATAGGCAACGCGTTGAGGAGAACTATGAAACGCATAGAAAAGTTCATAACTGTCGGAGAAAACATCCACTGCACCAGAATACTCAAAGTTGGCGGAAAGTCAGTCGGACCGGCACCTGACGGGCGCCAGTCAATCGCCTACGGCCGGGATTCAAAAAAATATCTGCCGGTGCCAGAAGTATTTCTGAACTCGCCCGCATGGAAAGACGGAAAGGTCAAACACTGCTCAGTGGCAATCTGGCAGGGGACCTACGGCAATTCCGACGAACAAAAAGCAGGCGTAGACTATCTGCAAACCATGGCCCGTGACCAGGCCGCCGCCGGCGCGGACTACCTGGATGTCAACGTGGATGAATTCAGCACCGACATCGAAGAAAAAATTCGCGTCATGCGTTGGACTGTCCAAATCGTGCAGGATGCTGTCAAACTGCCGGTCAGCGTTGATTCTTCCAACACTGAAATCCTGCGGGCCGGGCTTGAGGCATGCAATCGCACCCTGGGCAGACCCATGGTCAATTCGGTGTCTCTGGAACGGGAATCAGCCATCGAAATCGCCGCAAGATTCGGCGCCGTTGTTATAGCGTCGGCAGCTGGCGAGAAGGGACTTCCATGCACAACGGATGAGCGGCTTCATAATCTTGGCAGGCTCATGGAGAAACTTTCCGCAGCCGGCTTGGAAAAGGCTGCAATTCATATTGACCCACTGGTTCTGCCGATTTCAACCGACCCAAACAACGGAAAGAGTTTTCTGGAATCCGTCTCCGCCGCGCGAAAAGAATACGGTCCCGAAGTTCACATTGTGGCTGGGCTCAGCAATGTGTCGTTTGGAATGCCGAATAGAAAACTTATCAACCAGGTGTTTGCATGGCTCGCCGTTGAAGCCGGCGCCGACGGCGGAATCGTGGACCCGCTTCAGATCAACAAAGATATTCTCAACGGCCTAGATACCGGTTCCGAGGCTTTCAACCTCGCCAAGGCTCTCCTGATGGGCGAGGATGAATTCGGCATGAATTTCATCACAGCATGCAGGGAGGGCCGAATTTAAACGGCCTGAGAGTTTGCCGCTGATGCAACGCATTCTTGCCGCCGCTGGCCGAGAAATCGTGGTAGTCATCGTAGGTCCAGGCGCAATTGGCTGCCTGTTCGCCGCTTTGCTTGCCGAGAAAGGATTGGCAGTTGCGCTTCTGGACAAAAATCCAGAGCGTTCCTTGCTTCTTTCGAGAGAAGGCATTCGAGTTAAAGACAGCGCGGGCGAACGTCTCGTCCACGTGCCTTGCGAAGCAGACCCTTTCAGACTCAGCCCACCCGCATTCCTTTGCCTTTGCATAAAGTCATTTGACACCGAAGCAGCAATGCGCCACGCTCTGCCGCTGCTCGGTGCTCAGACTGTAATCGTCTCGCTCCAGAATGGACTCGGAAATGCGGAAATAGCCGCTCGCCTTTCCGCCGGCAGACCGATCCTATGCGCGGCCACATCGCACGGATCCACTGCCGAATGCGCCGGAGTTGTCCGCCACGCAGGCGCAGGGCCCACCATCATCGCGCCGCACACTGCCGCCGCAGACTACCACGCCAGAGCTTTTGCCGACATGCTTATGAACGCCGGCATAGAGTCACACGTAACGCCAGACGCTGCAACTCTGCTATGGAGCAAAGCCGCCATCAACGCGGCAATAAACCCCGTTACAGCTATCGCAGACGTTCCCAATGGCGCGATTCTTGAACGAGAAGACCTCCGCATGCAAGCCGAAGAGGCCGCTCTGGAAACCGAGCGAGTTGCCCGCGCAATGGGGATCAACCTTATTTATGACAACACCCTAGAGGCGGTTCAAAATGTGTGCCGTAACACCGCCTCAAACTTTTCATCCATGCTTCAAGACATAAGACGCGGACGTCGCACGGAAATCGAAGCAATTAACGGCGAAGTGGTCAGACATGGCCGCCGGCTCGGCATACCGGTGCCGGTCAACGAGGAGCTTCTGCATCGTGTGCTTGAAATATCGGCCGACCGGAGATGAAAACCTGCTCGCGTGTTCCTCGAGGGAATGCCAGACCATTGGTCATCGGCAGCCATGCCGGAACAGCGCCGCGTCGTATGGAATCCCAGTCAGGCCCCATCTCTGGAGCATAAGAATCGTACCTGGCAGCACCCGCCAGATAAATCGCCGCCACTTTCAATGGCTTGAGACGAGCGTCGCGCAGGTCTTCAACGGATATTGGCATCATGAGGGCCGGCCTCCTGGCGTACCATGCGCACGACCAGGGGACGTCTGTTACGATAACTTCTCCGGCTTCGAGTGTAGAACTGATATTCGACACGAAAGGCGCATGGTACGGCGGATACGGAGAAACAGGCGACCCGAACAAACTTGCGGCTGCGGGCAATGCCGCGCATGTAACCAATGCCCATTTCAAGAGGTACGGCCACGCCGGATTGAAAAATTCAGATTTCTCCACCAGTTCAAAAAAGAATCCAGCAGCATAAGCCGCGACAATGGGGAAGTAGATCATGATCCAACGTCCTGAAGGGTGACCGGCAGCGGCAATCAACAACCCAAGGCCGAAAGCCGCGGCAGTCCACCATCGGAGCGACGCAACGGTCTCCTCCTCGAACCTGAAGAAAAAAGACACAAAAAAGAAGGCCATCAAAGGGCCCGCGCTCCCAAGCCAGAAAGCCGAACTCCACGCTTGACCGACTCCACAAATGATTTTCGACCGCACCGAATCAAGCACTCTCAAGCCGCTCGATGTTATTGACATCGCCTGATCCGCCGTTACGCCCGGATAAAGTTCGGTCCCGTGCAGCACAACCTGTGTCGCGCAGCCAAATGGAAGGCCAAAAGTGACCAGGTTCCGTACAATCCACGGCGCACTCACGGCCAGAAGACTCCCCACAAATGCCACCAGCGACTTTCTCCGCCCGCTTTCCTCGCCGCCCAATGCCACAAACGCGCAAGGAACAGCCAGCACCAGCGCGGAGTAGCCAGCAAGAAATGCCATGCCGCACAAGCCGCCTGAAAGTCCGGCAAAAACCGTTCTCCTCAGAACCGAGACGGCCGCGGCATCCCGCGCCAAAAGCGCCATCCTCACAGCGGAGGTTCCGAGGAGCATGAGAAGCGGAAGGGGTGAACAACGCAGCGCCTCTCTGAGCACGCCTTCACACACGAGAAACAACAAAGCAGCAAGAAACGCCGCACCGTCCCCGAATAAACGTCTTGCCAGATCGTAAAGAAAAAACAACGTTCCCAGCAGAATAACGATATTTAAGGGCAGGATGGCTGCCCTTTCCAAAAAATAGATGTCATTCGGAGGGGCTTTCCCGGCCGCTCGCTCCACAAGGAAAAACGCGCCCGCCAGAACAGCCGGATAGAGAGGGGCGTGCCTGGAATCGCGGATTGCGGCTACATCGGAGAATCCGTCGCCTGTTTTTACGGGGCCTTCGCGAAAGTCAGCCGGCCTCATGCAGAGGGTCGTGAGTCCTCTGCCATGAGCCAGTTGCATTCCAAGTTGCGCCCATTCCATAGACTCGCCATCGGCAAGCCCTGCAAACCTGACCCATGCATAGAACGTGAAAATAAACGCAGCCGCCGCCAGGGCTGAAAGACAGCGCAGGACGCGCTCGGTCATCCCCTCGTTGAAACTTCCAATTATGTCATCGCCCGGCATTCGAGATTCCGGCTCAAGATGGCTGCTGTGATTCGGCGCGTTGCGAAGCGCTATTGCTGTCTAATAATCCAGACTCTCTGTATCTCTTAATTTTTCGGTGCAGAGTCCTGCGGCTGATTCCGAGTTCTGCAGCAGCCTTTGTGATGTTGCCATCGTTCCGTTTTAGCGCATTAAGGATCATTTTCCTCTCAACCTCGGCAAGAGAATCATGGGCGGAAACGCCGCTGCCGGCCGCAGGACCTCCAGAAGCCTGCGATCCCCTCGCTCTCTCCCGAATCGGATGTGGAATATCCCTGGCGATTAGCCGATTCCCATGAGCCATAACCACCATTTTCTCGATGGTGTTCCGCAGCTCGCGCACATTCCCAGGCCAGGGATAGGATGAAAGTATGGCAATGGCATCCGGCGTTAGACCTTCGACATTTTTCCCGTGTTTCCGGTTGAACTCTTTGAGAAAGTGGCCGCACAGGAGCGGAATGTCATCCGTCCGTTCTCTGAGCGGAGGCAGGTTGATGTTTACAACATCCAGTCTGAAGAAAAGATCTTCGCGGAATTTTCCTTCCTCGACAAACTGCCGGAGATTCCTGTTTGTGGCTGCTATCAGACGAATGTCCACCT
>CALETX010000373.1 GCA_937920455.1 uncultured bacterium | reverse complement strand
CGGCCTTTCAACAGGCTACCAATGCGACCGCGTTCTCGTGCTGATGGACGGACGGCGTCTGAATGACGCGTTTCAGGGAAATGTTGATCTGGCGGCCTTTCCGCTGTGGAACATCGAAAGGATAGAGGTGCTTCGTGGCCCGGCGTCTGCTTTGTACGGCTCGAATGCGGAAGGAGGCGTTATTAACATCATTACACGAAGCGGCAGAGACATTTCGCGCGGGGAAGTAACCGCACTTGCCGGTAGCCACGGATTGCAGAAGTACGACGCCGCCTACGGTGGTGTTTCAGGGGCGTCCGATTATTCGGCGGCTGCTGGCTTTGTTCGAACTGACGGATACGCGCGCAACAGCGACGGAACACGAAGGGATTGGGATGCCTGGAACGGTTCTATCAATGCCGGCATCGAGATTGGAGAAAATGCGAGCGCCAGATTTGATGTCGGAGTGTCTGAGGGGAAGGGGACCGGTGAATTCAGTGAGCGCACGGCCCGCCGGGATCGTCAGGCGGTTTTCTTCGAGTCGCTGTGGGATGGAGACAGGGACGCTCGGCTGAAGATTTCTCTGTATAGAAACGGCGCTCTTGACATATATGATTGGAAATATCCAGGCGAGGGCGAGTATCGAGAGGATACACTGGTCGGCGAGGCCGTTCAGTCGCTGTGGGTGGGTGAACGGCATCTGGCCACCGGCGGATTTGAGGTCAGGCGCGAAAGTGTTGACGTTGAGGATGTCCAGTACTCCCTAAACCGCTCAACGATGACTTTTGCGATGTTCGGGCAGGATGAGTTGAACTTGAATGAACATTTGGCCGTTGTTGCCGGGGCGAGGTTTGATCATCATCCGGATATTCAGGACCGGCTGGATCCTCGCTTGGGCGCTTTGTGGAAGATTAACAAGAACTCTGAGGCATTCGCATCGGTCAACGTGGCGCACAGAGCGCCGGCTCTATCCGACAGGTTTGTGAAGGTGGAATATCAGGGCGCGTTGTTCGAGGGGAATCCTGATTTGAAGCCGGAAATTCTGACAGGCTATGAAGCTGGCTACCGCCAGAGAGCGCGGGATCGGATCAACGTGGAGGTTTCCGCCTTTTGGAATCGAATGAAGGACACTTTTGATTTCATGCCAGTGTCTAACGGGCTATTCAGGAGTCAGAATGTGACACGATTGTGGACTGCCGGTATTGAGACATCAGCAAAATGGCTTATCAGAGATGGTTTGTCCATGTGGGCCAACTACACATTTATTGACGGCTCATACGATGAGTTTTCGGATCCTTCTGCTGTTGGAAAGAGGCCGGCGTACATTGCGCGCCACCAGGCGACGGCAGGGCTTAAGGCTGAGATCAAGGACAAAGCCGATGGACTGCTCACAGTCCGGTTCTGTGGCGACAGGTATGGCGACCCCCAGAATTCGGACGCGCGAAAGATGAGCGAATACGCGGTTGCGGACGCGCGGGCGAGGATTGGGGTTTGGGAAAATGCCTGGGTATTGCTGGGTGTGGACAACATCTTCAACAAGAAGTACCAGGAATATCCCGGCGTGGGCCGCCCGGGCCGTGTTGTTATAGCCGGCTTGAATATCTCATTCTGAGCAACGTTGATGTGCTGCGAATCTGCGTCGGCATTTTACACCGGCGGGCCTTTTTGTGCGAGGAAAGTGCGTCGCTGCTCTGTTTGCACGCCAGCAAGGGCACCGTAGCAATTCGGTTCAGTATTTTTTCTCGTATTCCCCTTTGCCGATTCGCTGAAGTTTTGTAAATCCGGCTTCTTTTGCCCGGCGGTCAAATCCCGTTTTTGAGTAACCTATTGATATTCTGGATATGAGGCGAGCCACGGGCGCTCCGCATTTCGGGCAGGTTGCTACCGGCGGATCCGAAATCCGCTGCATGACTTCGAACGGACGGGAGCAGTAATCGCAGCCCGCCGTTCCTTCCCTGACGCGATATTCGTAGATCGGCATGGCAACGACACCTCCAATTTCTTCACCTGACTCAATTGTGCGCATCCTCCTGCACATGTCAAGGCATGCCTGCCCGAAGCCGGCCGATGCATAACGGATTGGGCTTGCTGGCGCAGAAAGAGGCGCGCAATGTGAAGTTGGAGGCGGTGTGCAACGACAGGATACACTGCTGTAAAATATTGACCTGCCTGTCGGCAGTTTGGTGCGCCCCTGATTGGTGTCGAGCCGAGAGATGCTTGCCATGAAACGGTGGAAGGTAGCGGCAATGGTTCTGATTTCGCTGAGTGCGCTTGGGCAGGACGCTGCGAAACTGCATGATATCAAGGCAATGTATCGCCAGAAGCAACAGGCGCTATTTGCGCAGTATGTTGCGTCGCTTGAATCGCTGCGCATCTCGTTCCGGCAAAAGGGTGATCTTGACTCATTCCTTGCGGTAGATGCCGAGAAAAAACGGGCGGAGGCGGAGAAGACCGTTCCGACTCTTTCAAAGGCAGGAGCGGTTTTCCGGCCTCCTGTGGAGACCTACCACAAATCTCTGCTTGAGCTGTCGAGGAAGTGCATTGTGGCCTTGGATGATTTGATCAAGCGTGAAATGCTGGCAGACGACATAGAAGCGGCCAAGGCTGCAAAGGATGAAAGAGACGCTCTCTTGTTCGTGATCGCGGATATTGAGTCCGCAATGCCGCCATCGCCCGGTGTTGGAGACGGGAGTGGAGGCGACAAGCAACCCGGGCCACAGCCAGATGGGAAGAGGCGAAAAGCACCTCCAGCGGACGCCGTTGAATTTAATGGCCATCACTACAAAGTGTTCGCAGAGCAGGTTGACTGGAACACGGCG
>CALETX010000372.1 GCA_937920455.1 uncultured bacterium | reverse complement strand
AGTAAAATCCCCTGAGTACGCTCCGCAATCCACAATGGTCCACCCTTCTGAAATGTCGCACAACCCGAGATAGCCGTTCAGTGCTGTGAGTTCACAGCCTGTGCCCCCTAGCAAGGGATAACGCGCCATTTTGAACGATCTCCCTCTGTAGACAACAAGCTCCGAACCAAGAGAAACCAGACTGAAGAGGGAATAAGCGAGAGAACGCGCCAACGTCTTGACTTGAGACTCAGGCACAAGCGCGGAAATCTTTCCCAGCAGTTCCAGAAGGTTCATTTGAAGATCAATCAACCCACATCTTACGTTTGACTTTCTTGAAAGGGTAAGTGCTTCACTGTGCTCTTGTTATACAAAACGAAAGGAATACAAAAAAGTGAAGCACAAACAAAACGGTACGCTGGCGGATCGGGCTGGGCAAGTTCAGATTGCATTCGCCAACAAGCAGCTATGACTGCGTCGTTCTGAGTTTTGATGGGCTTTGTGAAGTGAGGTGAGAGGCCGAGAGGTAGTAACTGAGGCAAAGGACAGGTTGTACAGGTGTCAAAAAACCGAATTCTGCCGTTCAAAAGCCGTGTCTGGACGTAGTCTGTCCGTCGGCGTGCTGATCAGCGCCGCTGATTGTCTGTCCGCTGCGCGTCATAAACGCATCAGTTATCGAAACTCTCTCGGCGATATCAGCCAGCGAATCGCCTCATTCCTGTGCGCGTTGTCAAGGTATGGCGGTGGCAAATCAACTCGTCCCAACGTGCTTTCTATTCAGACTGTATCAGTCGCACTCGAACCCGTGCCAATACCTCTGCATCGCCAGATAACTTCCCCGTTTCTGTTTTTATGCCAACGTCGCAGCAAAATGGGGATAAACTGTTCAGCCTAATCCCCCAACTTGTTCCCTATTAGCTAATTCCCAACCGCCAAGACAAAGTCGTGTTCGTGTTTCATATAACTGCAGGTTTAGACTTGCACTCCAGCGCACTAGGCGAAAAGAATGTCTTTGATGACCAAGCCGATATTTGATGTCGTGCCCATAGGCGGCAACTGCTATACGATCAATGATCATAGCAGAACTGTTGCGATTGTAACCAGTCAGGGTTATATTGACTGGCTTCTGAAGTCTCCTCTTCAACCGGGGCGTCTTCTGACCGCTATCCGTAAGGAAACGCACCTTTCGTACACTCTCGGCCTGAAACTGCTCCTAATAACACCCACGCCCGCCACTCAACTTCAGTCTTTTCGGTGGGAAAAAGCAGACGGCGGGTCTGTCCTCATCCTTAGAGGGCATGGGATAACAAAAGATGGTGCGTTTGTGTCCGATACGGAAGCTGTTTTATGCACCGACCCTGCCGCCAGTCGCTATGAGTGGCGGCTGACCACGACTCTCACATGTTCCGCTAGAGAATCCGTTAGTCTGAGATGGGTTGAGTACAACAACGTGTATCCGGCAAAAGCGGGCTTGTGTCTTTTCTGGTCCAGACACAAAGAATACTGCTGCACGCTGATGGTTGACAGGGAGGGAACCGTCTGGCGCTTTCCGCACCAGCATACATTGCATTATTCCAAGAAAATATCGGAACTGCATTTTGCTGAAGGCACAATGGCCGGCTTTTTCGGTGAGAAGACAGGCAGTCCCATTGTCTTAGTCGAAAAATCTCCTCTGGAGCCTGACTGGGCAATCTGCGACATGTATTATGATCTCCATTGCGGCGCGCGTGTCACCGAACCGATCAAGCCAGGGGAGTCGGTGACCTTCGTTTATACTGTCAAGTATCTCTCGCGCGAGGAATCCGATGCTCTTCTCAGTAAATCCAGGCCTGTTGAGATCACTCAAGACGACCTGCGCAGCCATGATTTTCCCAGGCTCGACCTTGGTCTCAACAGTTTCACCTCTCCGGCTGGCATTGACAGGCCTGATGAGGCCTCTGCATTCAAAACCGCTCCCCCTTCGCGTGTGTGGGACCGCGATGTTGGACATGTGAGCAAGGGTTCGCTGCGGCTCACGAATGAAGAGCCTTGCGAAAATGTTTGGCCGGCCGTACCCCCAAGCAATATTCCGCCAGGTTCGCGATTGAAAATAAGAGCAAAGGTGAAAACACAAAATGTCATCGGCAAGGGCATCTTTATCAGGCTGAAATATCACACCTTCGTCTGGCACCCAGAGCCTCATGTAGAGTGGCCTCTTGTGCTTGAGTCCTCTCCGGTCAATGGCACAACAGACGGCTGGGTGACGATTGCCCTCCCGGAACTCAAAGTGCCGGAAGAACATTTTGATTACCTCGTTCTGCTGGAAGTGGTCCTTGACGGCAAGGGGGTGGCATGGCTGACTGAAATGGACTTGGACTTTGAAGAAGCTTCGCTCCAGGCAGACGAGATTCACAAGCAGGTTGGCAAGCAAAAACCTGTATCCAGGAGAGCGAGAAAAAAGGCGCCAGCAGGCGCTGGCGCCACATCATGACGAGAGGTTCTTGAATGTGCGGAATTATCGGTTATGCAGGTTCTCAAAATCCCCTGTCAGTGCTTTTGGCCGGATTGCGCCGGCTGGAATATCGCGGCTATGATTCCGCGGGCATCGCGCTCACCAGAGGGGAGAATGATCGGCTTTTCATTTGCAAGAACCGTGGCAAAATAACCGATCTTGAGCAAAAGCTTGCGCGGAGCTCGGCGCCCGTTGACGCCAGAGCCGGAATAGGACATACCCGCTGGGCCACTCACGGGGAGCCCTCTGAGAAAAATGCCCACCCACATCTCAGCCAGGACGGACGATTCGCTATAGTCCACAACGGCATCATCGAAAACTATGCCGACTTACGGCAGAACCTCTCAAAAAGAGGTTTTGTTTTCCAGTCCGATACCGACTCGGAAGTCATTGCTCATCTTATTCAGGCCTGTTATGAGGGAGACTTCAAATCCGCTGTCGCAGCCGCAGTGCGTAATCTTGAAGGCACGTACGGCATTGCCGTTGTCTGTTCCATGCACCCGGACATGATAGTTGTGGCGCGTAAAGGCAGCCCCATAGTCATCGGAGTCGGCGATGGAGAGACCATAATAGCATCCGATGCCAGCGCCGTCATTCAGCACACAAGGCATGCGATATTTCTTGATGATGGCGATATGGCTTGTGTCACCTGCAACAAGGTTGATGTTGCTTCACTCTCGAACATTCCTGTAACCCGTGAGCTCACTCACATAGACTGGGACGTCGGCAGACTCGAAAAAGGCGGATATGAACATTTTATGCTCAAGGAAATACACGAGCAGCCTCAATCGCTTGCCGACAGCATAAGAGGCAGGCTCATCATCGAAGAGGGCACGAGCAAGCTGAGCGGACTGCGTATGGAGGCTGCGGATATCGTGCGGATCAGGCGTGCTCTCATCGCAGCATGCGGCACATCCCTCTACGCTGGAATCGTTGGAAAATACCTTTTTGAAGATATTGCCGGCATACCTGCCGATGCTCAACAGGCCGCAGAACTCCGCTACCGAAACCCGATAATAGAACCAGAAACAATCATGCTGGCAATCAGTCAGTCTGGCGAGACAGCCGACACTCTCGCAGCCGTTCGCGAGGGAATACGCAAGGGAGCGCTTGTTCTTGGAATATGCAATGTTGTTGGATCGAGCATCGCCCGCGCCGCGGGCCGGGGAGTGTATCTTCATGCGGGACCGGAAATAGGCGTGGCATCTACAAAGGCATTCAGTAGTCAGGTTGCAGTGCTGGCCATGATGGCTCTTCTGTTCGGCAGAATTCGAAGACTTTCCGCCACGGAGGGAGCTGGCATAGCTTCGGAAATAGCCAGATTGCCTCAGATTGCCCAGGAAATTCTGAACGGAGAGGAGGAGATCAGGAAAACGGCGGAAAAATACGCCGGTGTCAGAGATTTCTTCTTTATCGGGCGCGGTTATCTCTATCCGGCTGCCTTGGAGGGCGCCTTGAAACTGAAGGAAATATCTTATATCCACGCCGAAGGCTATCATGCCGCCGAACTCAAACACGGCCCCATTGCGCTTCTCGACAAGGACGTACCCGTTTTTGCCGCGGTGGCTGCCTCGTCGGGCAGAATCAAGACGCTCGCCAACATGCAGGAATGCAGGGCGCGCGGCGCGCCGGTCATAGCTGTTGCAACAGATGGCGATGAATCAGTTGCGGCAGTTGCCGACGACATAATCCATATCCCGCCATGTCCGGAGTACCTTTCGCCAATACCGGTGGTGATTGTTGAACAACTCTTTGCCTATTATGCGGCAAAGGCAAGAGGTTGTCCCATTGATCAGCCGCGCAACCTCGCCAAGTCGGTAACAGTCGAATGAACAACATTCCCGAAAATATAAGGATTCTGATTGAGCGCGGCGTTGCCATCCACGCGCCCGAAACCGTACACATTGATCCAGCCATTCATCCGGAGAGGATTGCCGCTGGGGTGCAGATCTATCCAGGCTGTCGCATACGCGGGGAGCAGACATCCATCGGGCCAGGTTGCTCGCTTGGCGAGGAAGAACCTGTCACTCTTGTCAACTGCCAACTGGGCGAACAAGTCTCTCTCAAGGGCGGTTTCTTTTCCGGAGCGGTCTTCTTCGACCAGGTGACCATCGGGGCAGGCGCCCATGTGCGTCCGGCATGCATTTTGGAAGAACAGGTAACGGCGGGGCATGCAGTAGGGCTGAAACAAACAATTCTGATGCCTTTTGTCACACTGGGCAGCCTGATAAACCTGTGCGACTGCCTTGTCGCGGGCGGCACAGACCGACGCAATCACAGTGAGGTGGGCTCGTCATACGTCCACTTCAACTTTACTCCCCATCAGGACAAGGCTACAGCTTCCCTCATCGGCGATGTTCCACGTGGAGTGATGCTGGATCAGCCGCCGATCTTTCTCGGAGGTCAGGGGGGGCTGGTGGGGCCCCGTTTCGTCGAATTTGGAACCGTTATTGCGGCCGGCACCATCTGCAGGCGCGACATAACTGAGCCAGGCCTCCTCGTCTTCGGAGACACTGGCCGACATTTTCACGAACGTCCCTATGTGTGCGGCCTTTATGGAGACATCAGCCACCTCGTCTCCGCCAACCTCCGATACATTGGCAACATCCATGCTCTTTCCGCATGGCACAGGCACGTAAGAAGCCGGTTTGCCCGCGACCCCTTCGCGTCTTCCTGCGTCGAAGGGTCTTTGGCGGCTCTCAATGCCATCCTGGCCGAACGGCTCGCTCGGCTCGGCGAGCTTGCGGAAAAGATGAAAAGATCTCTGGAACTCGGTCAACGCCATCAGGAACATGATTCCCTCGCAGAGCCGTTTGCCACACAACAGGAATTCGCGCAAAGATGGCCCGTGCTCAAGACCGTCCTGGCGAACCCGCCCCTTGACGATACAACTCTCGGTCTGAGAGACGAATTTCTGCGTCTTATCTCCCTCTTTCCTGACGACTCTGATTATATCGCGGCTATAAGATCGCTTCCAAGAGACGTCAAGGCCAAAGGCACCTCCTGGCTTGAATCCGTGGTGGATTCGTGCACCAGATTGTGGTAAGGTTGCGCATCGCCTGTGGAAAATTCCAGGAGTCATAAGGCGCAGAAGAGGATCAGAATTCATGGAACGCTTGTTCGGTACAGATGGCATAAGAGGAGTGGCGAATATCCATCCGATGACCGCTGAAATGGCGCTCGCGATCGGGCGTGCGACCGCTCATGTTTGCAAACACGATCGTCAAAAACGGCATCGCATAGTCATCGGCAAGGACACAAGACTCAGCGGATATATGATTGAGACAGCTCTTACGGCTGGAATATGCTCGATGGGGGTGGATGTTCTCCTCGTCGGACCGATGCCCACCCCCGGCATAGCATTTACCACTCACAGCATGCGGGCCGACGCAGGAATTGTCATTTCAGCTTCTCACAACCCGTACCAGGATAATGGCATCAAGATATTTTCCCGCGACGGCTTCAAGCTGTCAGACAAACTCGAAAATGAAATCGAAGACCTGGTCTCCACCGGCCGTATAAACAATATTCGCCCCACGGCCGACGAGATTGGAAAAGCGGCGCGTATAGATGACGCAATCGGCCGTTACATTGTGTTCTGCAAAAACACCTTCCCTGAAGATCTCACGCTCGATGGCGTGAAAATTGTCCTCGATTGCGCAAACGGGGCAACCTACAAGGTGGCTCCCATAATCTTTTCGGAACTTGGCGGTGATGTCACTTCAATACACGTCAATCCCGATGGCAAGAATATCAACCACAACTGCGGAGCGCTTCATCCTCACGACATCCAGTCCAAGGTTGTCGAAGTTGGCGCCGACATAGGGCTGGCATTTGACGGCGACGGCGACAGGCTGATAGCCATTGACGAGACTGGAGCGGAGTTGAGCGGCGATCACATCATTGCCATCTGCGCCCGCTTCATGAAAGAAAGGGGATTGTTGGCCAACAATACGGTGATAATCACGCCAATGAGCAATCTGGGTCTGAGACTGGCGCTGGAGGAAATTGGCATCCGGTACGACGAGGCGGATGTCGGAGATCGAAATGTGCTTGAACTGATGCTTCAGCGGAATGCCATACTTGGAGGCGAACAGTCTGGCCATATCATCTTTCTCAACCACCACACAACCGGCGACGGCATAATTACTGCGCTTCAACTCTTGCGGGTGATGCGTGAGACCGGCGCCAGGCTGTCGCAACTTGCCCGAGTAATGAAACTCGCGCCCCAGACGATGTTAAATGTGCCCGTCTCGTCAAAGCCGCCTCTCGAAAGTCTGCCGAAACTTCAGCAGGAAATCAGGAATGCCAATGCTGTTCTGGGCAGACACGGCCGCATTCTGGTTCGATACTCCGGAACACAGATGCTTTGCCGCGTAATGGTCGAAAGCGCCGACGAGAATCTCACGCGGCGGATCGCTTCAGAAATTGCTGAGTGCGTCCGCAGAGAAGTGGGCTGAATCTTTTTTCGTCCCTGTTGTATATCTCCCACAAGTCCATGACGCCCCTGTTCGGCCGCACAAATATGCTCCCTCCGTGTGTTCTGCGGAAAGGTGAACCTTTAAGATGGATTCGGGCGTAAGGCGCCTGACAGCTTGTTACAACTTTTCACTTTGTTGTTACAAGCGTGCCTGGAGCGGGATTCTTTTCGCCCTCCAGAACTTCGCAGTAAGAAATCTTTTCCTGCACTTTGGAAACCTTCAGACGCCCCAGAACCTTGCCTTCCTCGCGGCCGAGTATTTCCCCGCTGTCCGGATCGGTCAAGAGTTCTCCCTCTTCACGCATGATCATCTCAATCCCTTCTTCCACCCCATGCTCAGATCCGCGGTTGATGATAACTTTTCCATCCGATACCTTCACTACGGCCGCGTCAAAGGGAATTTTGCTCATTGCCTCGGCGAAAAATTTTGCCGCCTGATTTATGCAATCCTGCGCGGCGGATCCCATTGGACTCTTGGCGAATGCGCCAAAATCGGTGTGAACGCCCTTCAAGC
>CALETX010000371.1 GCA_937920455.1 uncultured bacterium | reverse complement strand
TGCCCTGGCTTCCGCAATTTTAGGTGTAATATGCCACACACTATCAGCGTTTAAAACACATATCCGGTCCAACTCATAAAATAAGCGCTTCGTCATCCATGAAAACCATCCATCAGAGGGCGAAAGGGGATAATAATCTATACTGTAATAAATAAGCGTCCGGCACTTCCGAACCTTCTTCAAGAGCACACCCGCGAAAGCGGAAAAACACGATACCCCAATAAACGCATCAAAGGTCCCGCAAAATGAAAATGCGCACCGCATTATCTGGACCAGGTAGTTCATGAATATGAGAACCAACATCATCGGGGCAAGTATTGAACGCCTGTCTGCCACATGAAATGACAAAACAGGACGCTCTTCCTCTTTTTTGCCGGACAGGTAGTTCGCGCATCGTCCTCGAACATTTTTGTGAAAAGCTCCCGCCAGACCAACAACGACAAGAGACTCGACACGAGGAGCCAAGTATTCCTCAAGAGTTTCAGTTCGGCTGGTCAGAACCTGGCCAGACAACATGACGGAGATGTTGGCCTTCTGCGGAAGATCATCTCTCATTTGTTTATGTATTTGCCTAGGCCGACAGCATGGTATTCGACTTTAGTTGTCTCTCTTGTATCCATGCAACGCCAGCAATCAACTACCCGCGGTGACCTCATCAGACGCCTGAGAAATGAAGCGCGAAGTGTGGCAAATTCCCTTGCTGGCACAGCTATCACACAAACATCCGAGCCACTAAGGCACTCTCGGATGTCATCAGCCCACTTCACTGTCTCTCCAAGCACTCTCTTGGCATTTTCCATAGCCAAAGGATCATACACTTTCACTTCGATTCCGGATACCGCGGTGAGCTGCCTTGCGATCTCCACGGCCTGAGATTCCTCAATCACGGGAGTCTGCGGCTTATACGCAAGGCCGAGGATCGCGACCCTGCCACCCTGGGGAAGAAGTCTTCGAATATTTTCAACAACTCTTCCCGCCTGCCGCTTGTTCGATCCATGAACAGCCTCAGGGATGGGAGCAGGCACAGCTATACTCCGCATGAAGGCCTGCAAAGCCAGATTATCACGGGGGAAACAGGGGCCGCCGAAACCCAAGCCAGGCCGCAGATACTTCAGTCCTATCCGAGAATCCAAGCCTATGGCATCGGCAATCGCGCGAGCATCAGCTCCGGGCACACGTTCGGCAATTTCAGCAAGCATGTTGGCAAATGAAATTTTTGTGGTGCAGTAGCAATTTAGGGCTATTTTCGCAATCTCTGCTTCAACAGGCTTCAATCTGGCAACAGGTGCGTCATTCTCGCACGCTCTGCTGTAAAAGGCCGTCATCGTATCGCCCGCGCGCTTGTCGCATTCGCCCACAAGGACAAAATCCGGGTTCAGCAAGTCACGTACAACACTGCCGAGGGCAATGAACTCGGGATTGTAAACAAGTCCAAAGTCCTTTCCGCACTTCTTCCCAGAGCCGGCTTCCAAAATCGGTTTAACAATATTCTCAGTAGTCCCAGGCATAACAGTGCAGGTAATGGCTACAAGATGATACCGCGAGACGAGCCTCAGCCCTCTGGCGATCTCTCTTGTTGCCGCCTCGACTTGAGCATTCGAGAACGCGCCGTCAGGCAGGCTTGGCGTCGCAACTATCACAAAAGTCAGATCGCTGGCGGCAACCGCCTCTGTTACGCTGGTCGTAACGCTGATCGAGCGGCGGTGTTTACGCAGCAGTTCAGGCACAGATGTTTCAACAATTGGACACTCGCCCCGGTTTATGGCTTCCACCCATTGAGCATTCACATCCGCACCGTAAATTCGAAAGCCTCTTTTGGCGTATGCTGCCGCCATCGAAAGTCCGAGCTTCCCGAGTCCGACTATACAGATTGACTTGCGTACGCCTCTATTGCCGACACATGCTCTCGATATACTTCGCTTTGTCATGATTTCCCTCCAAAATAACCTTCCCATTCAGGAGGCCTGTTGCGGCTCATATAACTTCTCAGTGCGCGAAGCTTCTCAGAACCAGGAAGCATCCGTTTCCTTATCTCAGCGTCAGGCACCAGGCGGCAAGCCTGAACACGTCTGCGTAAAGCCAGCGTGTCTTTCAAATATTTTGCGTTCCATGCTAAAGCACGCGCGCCGGCCAATGCAAGCTGCCAATGAGCACCCGCCGCGAAGAAGGCTGCCTCCCCTGCCAAGAGGAAGAACATAAGCG
This sequence comes from uncultured bacterium, assembly GCA_937920455.1. Lineage (GTDB taxonomy): Bacteria > Verrucomicrobiota > Kiritimatiellia > UBA8416 > CALETX01 > CALETX01. The sequence goes on along the minus strand of CALETX010000371.1, from coordinate 2,274 downwards.
GCAGAATCTCGCATAGCGAGGGCAGCGAATAGTTTTTCAATAGCATACGCTGGGTATTGCGTTCTGAAAGAAAACGACGCTGGGCGCGTGGAAAAGCAGACGAATCAAGGGTAGCAGAAACCCTGTGATACAGCACCGCTCCAGGATCCGCGACCACCCGATGCCCCAGCAGCCTCACACGCCAACACAGATCAATATCATCTGCCAAGGTAAAGAAGGCTGAATCATATCCGCCAACCTGGCTAAAAAGCTCCTTCCTTATAAGGAGCGCCCCGCCAAACGAAAAAAACACTTCCCTAACTCGATCGAACTGCCCCTTGTCAGGTTGGTGAATCCCACATGCCCTCGGGAAACCAAACGAGTCAACTTCTCCACCGACGCTGTCAATCACCATGAGTCGTTCGCCGGCCGGCGTAATTCGCCGCATCTTCAATGTAACCACACCCACAGAAACATCACTCATCAGTAGCGAGACCAGACGGTCGAGAGCATCTGGTTCAATCCACATATCGTTACTGAGGAAAAAAAGCAGGTCGCCATCTGCCGCTCTGGCACCAGCATTGCTCCCTTCTGCTGTCCCATCATTACGTGGATTGCGAATCAGCCTCACGGTAGGGAATTCTTTCGCCAGGAACTCGGCCGTGCCATCTGTTGAGGCATTATCAACAACTATGACCTCATATCTCGGATAAGAAAGGGATAGGACAGACGGCAAGAAGTAACGCAGGAGTTCCTTACCATTCCAGCTGGGAATGATTATGCTTACCTTTGGACTGCACATTTTCAGATGTATTTCTCAACAATTTGCTTCAATCTGCGGGCGTAATCGAGCCATGTGTAGTTCTTGGCCACTTCCCACGCCGCACGACCCATCCGTTCCGCAAATGACAGATCCTCCATTATTCTATCCACACATTTAGCCATGGCGCCCACATCACCGACGGTAGGATGAAAGCCACTTACGCCGTCCTCAAAAAGCTCAGCGACTCCCGACCCAGATGGAATTATCCCCGGACAGCCGCAGGCGGCCGCTTCGAGAGTTGTCAATCCGAATGACTCGTGTATGGGATGCAAATGAACCATTGCCTTGGAGCAAAGATTCATGATCATGGCATCGTCAAGAGGACCAAGGATGTTTACTCGCTTCTCAAGTCCCTTGGCTTTGACGTATGCGACAAAGTTGTCACGCAGCGATTCCGGATACCAGAATCCACCGATCGTCAGCGTTACGTTCTTGTTCCTTACCATCTCCAGCACATCAATACAAATGTTAGGGATGTTCCCTATATCCCACCGGTCAAACGCAACTATCATCGGTTCCCGCGAAGTGAAAGGCCTGAACTCTTCCATTACAAAACACCCATCGGGGAGGACTTCTATCGGCTTGTCAGTAAGCTCACGAATACGCTTGTGGTGAAAAGTGCCGCTTGTTATGACCGCCCGACATTTGGCAACCGCATAATGGTCAAGCCACAGTCCCCCAACATACATCAGTGGATACTTCCAGCGATTTCTCTTCCGATATATTTTCTGAGCCATAAAAGTTGACGGATCGTAAATATGAATCACGAAAGGTATGCCGCAGTGTCGCAGCAGATCGCGGGCAGCAAAAGCTGTGTACTGACACTTGGCCACGATGATATCGAATTCACGCGATTTGACTGCCCTGTGCGCAAAAAACGCCGCCCCCACATGGTGAGCCGAGAAGAAAGACATGCCGGGGAACCTAAAGTTGCACCGCCGGAGAAAAGCAGGAAAATATTGAAAGAGGTATCGGATTTTTACGCCGGCGAGATGAGTGTCGTAAACCTCTTTGTATTTCTGCCAATGATCTTTTTCAACAATGGCAATCGCCTCCGCATCCACCCCCAATTCGGCAAGCTTTCTTATCGGCCAGCCAACAAGTTTCGGAGCACTGCCGGGAGCCAACTCGTCGACAAGGATACCAATCCTCATCCGCCTTAACCCTTCTGGAGATAGAACGAACCTATCGCCAGCCCGTCCATTCCTGTTCCATAAAATGTTTCAACTGCAGATCTTGGAGTACAGCAGATTGGCTGCCCCATTACGTTCATGGATGTGTTCAAGATAACTGGCACGCCGGTCAAAGCAGCAAATTCCTCAATCAGCCGGTAGTACCTAGGATTTGTTTCACGGTGAACCGTCTGTACCCGCGCGGTTCCGTCTACATGTGTCACGGCTGGGATAACTGACCTTTTTTCCGGCCTTACGGTGAACGTCATTGTCATGTAAGGAGAGGGAACGACATTCTCA
>CALETX010000370.1 GCA_937920455.1 uncultured bacterium | reverse complement strand
TGCTTGATCCGGCGAAAGTGACACGTACAGCTCTCCAGAATGCGGCAAGCATCGCCGGATTGCTCCTGACCACAGAGTGTCTGGTAACGGAAATTCCTGCCGAGGAGCCGCAGTCGAAGGGCGGCGCTCCACACGGCGGCGACATGTACTGAGTCTGAGATATTGACATGAGCGGACGGGACGCCTAGAGTGCGTCCCGTCCTTTTTTTCAGAATGCTGAATCCGGAGGTGATGTTGTGAACGAAGAACTGCTCGTAAGAGCAAAGGAAAGGGTGCCAAGCATCCCGGTGTTGATAAATATGTTGTCCAAGAGAGTGCGGCAGCTCAATGCCGGCTTCAGGCCTTATATCAAGCCGGCTTCTCCGGATGAGGAAAAGATTAACATAGCGCTGAGGGAGATAGCCGAGGGCGCGATAGTGGCAGAGATGAGTTTCACCGAGCCTGACCTGCCACCCTCTGAGGAAATAGGCAGCGAGGAACTCTGAGTCCAAACGCATCCCGCAGGCTTGAAAAAGTTTTTATGATATGAGCGCGTCCGACAGCAACGGACGTCCCGTGGCGACAAACCGGAAGGCGTTGCGCGACTATCTGGTCCTGCGCCGGATTGAAGCAGGAGTTTCCCTCAAGGGATCGGAGGTCAAGTCTATACGGCAGGGGCAGATCACACTCACCGGTGGCTTCGCTCGCTTCGAAGGCCGGAACCTTGTCCTGCACGTTAACATAGCGCCGTATCAGTGCGGCGGCGCGTTCAACCACGAGTCCGACAGGCCCAGGAATCTGTTGTTGCACCGACGAGAGATGACCCGCTTGGCTATCGAGCTTGATCAGAAAGGGCTGACTCTTGTGCCCCTGAGTTGTTATTTCAAGAGAGGAATCGTGAAGATAGAGCTTGGGCTTTGCCGAGGCAAGAGGCATGCGGACAGGCGTGACCAGATCAAACGCAGAACAGCGGAAATCGAAGCCGCCAGGGCCTCGGCAAGGCGGCGATAGGGTCTTCCGGCCGTGTTTGTTACGAAGCGTCTTCCGAAGATTTTGTTTCTCCTTGAATGCATTTGGGGATGAGATGTAGAGTTGAGAGTATCTCGTGGCGTTCTTTTGCTGGCGAGTCCGGAGGTGAAAAATGCGGAATATCGGCCTTCCAGAAATTCTAATCCTTCTTGCAATAGTGCTCCTTTTCTTCGGCGCCAGAAAACTGCCGGAGCTGGCAAGAGCGCTGGGCCGCAGTCTCGGCGAGTTTAAGAAAGGCCGGGAAGAGGGGGAAAAATCCTCCCACACTGATGCGTCTGAAGGCGGCCAACAAGGAGGCGGAACCGCCGGCGCCTAGCTCTTGAGCGCCTTACTGTCACTGTAAAGGTGAGAGACCTGGAAGCGGCGAGAGCGGGACTTCTGGAGAGTCTGCGGAAGCTCCGGACAGATTCCGCTGGTAACTTGCGGCTTCAGTGGAGATCTTTTCGATGGCGCGCTTGACAGCATTGAGCCTTTCCTCGGCGCGAGCGGCAGCCGGACTGTCCGGGTACGCCGTAACGAAATCTTCATAAACAGCTTTGGCTTCGCCATAGCGTCCCATTTGTTCTAGGCATCGCGCGTGTCCAAACACGGCATGAGTCCTGAGAAAGTGGTTTGTGTAACGAGCAGCAAAGGATGCAAACCCCCGCTGAGCTTCCTCGATGCGTCCCATCGCCTCTGTGCAGAACACGCGCCCGAGTTCGGCTCCGGAACGCATAGGGTGATCTGGGAACCGCACAAGGAAATCGTCGTAGCGCTGCATGGCTCCCGCATAATCGCCGTCGTTGAACTGCATTTTGGCAAGCCGAAGCATGGCGAGGGGCGCATATGGTGTGCTGCCATAGAGGTCAATGACAGTCTGCACATCACGAGCGGTCCTTGCGGAAGCCAGCGTCTGAGACGCGAGCTCTATGCTCTGAAGGCGTCGGTGACGGTACAGCATTAAGCTGCCAATGACTATGATGGCAACAACGGCGGCTATTCCGATTGACACTCTGTGACGCCGCAAAAAATCCATGACCTCGACCAGTTCATCAGGCTCCGCCGTAACGTCCGTCTTTGGCAAATCTCTACGCATTGAACTCTCTGTTACGTCCCAAAACGAAGTGCACTTATGCTATCGTCCTGCCTCAAATGCAAGGGAAAAGCTGGCGATAGTTGGAACACGGAAGGGACATGATATCCTCTTTGTCGAAACCAGTTTGGTGTCCGCCTTGTAAAATCTGGAGCAAATGACTATCAGTTGTATTGCTTTGAAGGATATGGAGTGGCAAATCTGCTGGAACAGCGGCGGGCCAACCCCTAATATGGAAAAGTCAAACCGGAAGGGTGAATTCGGAGGTCGTCACGATGTCGGAAAAACTGAAACTGGGAGTGAACATAGACCATGTTGCCACAATAAGGCAGGCGCGGCACACGCCGTATCCCGATGTGGTTGAAGCTGCACGGATATGTGAAGAAGCCGGCGCGAGCGGCATCACGGTACACTTGCGTGAAGACCGTCGCCATATTCAAGATGCCGACGTGCGCGCGCTGCGTCGTACAGTCCGCACGCGGCTTAATCTGGAAATGGCTAATGCGCCGGACATAGTGAACATTGCGCTTGAGGTTCGTCCGGACGAGGTTTGCATGGTGCCTGAGAAAAGGCGCGAACTTACCACTGAGGGCGGTTTGGATGTTCTTCGCAACAGGATGCGGCTGGCTCGCACCATTGGACGTCTTCACGAACGCGGAATAGAAGTCAGCTTGTTCGTCGAGCCTGACAAAGCCACCATTGCGGCGGCCAGGGAAATCGGCGCTGATGCTGTTGAACTGCACACCGGCGTGTTCTGCATTTCCAAAGGCGCAACAGCGAGGGCAGAACTCAGTCGTCTCATTGCTGCTGCCACATTCGCGCACGGTTTGGGGCTGCGGGTCAACGCGGGCCACGGCATAAACAAGGCCACCATTCAGCCGATTTTAAGGATCCCGTACTTGGACACGCTGAACATCGGGCACAGCATTGTGGCAAGAGCGATAATGATTGGTCTTGCCGGAGCAGTCAGGGAAATGCTGAGGGAGATGGCATGTTACAAATTGCGAGGCTCGGCATGAAGCGAGAGGGCGTTTTGGGACTCGGTATAGATCTGGTAGAAAACGACAGGATGGAAGCGGTGATCGCGCGTTGGGGTCGGCGATTCAAGGACAAGGTCTTCACACCCGAAGAGCAGGCCTACTGTGATTCCAAGGGTTTTCCGGCCCAACATTATGCCGGACGGTTTGCGATCAAGGAGGCGGTGACCAAGGCTCTGGGTACAGGAATGGGGCCTCAGGTGGCTTGGCGAGATATAGAAGTGGAGCGCGATGAAGCCACGGGCGCACCGTCGGTAAGGCTCAGCCTGCGGGTTCGCCGCATGATCGGGAGAGGACGGATTCTTGTTAGCCTTGCGCACACGCGTCACTATGCCGTGGCGCAGGCGCTGTGGATTGAATTGCCTGTTTCCACGCGAGGAGGCAAAAAGAAGTGATCACAGTATCATCACAGACCATGAGGGAACTCGACAGAAAAACCATCGCCGAGTTCGAAATTTCTGGGGAGACCCTGATGGACCGCGCTGGCGAGGGAGTGGCGGAGTATGTTTACAGCCTTGTTAGGCAGGTCGGGTTTGAGGATCCCCTTGTGCGGCTTGTGGCAGGACGGGGCAATAATGGCGGCGATGCTTTTGCGGCTGCCTGCAGGCTTAAGGAAAGGGATCTGGACGTTCAGGTGTGGTTGGCATGCGAGACGTCCGCGATAGGCGGGGATGCGCTCAAACATCTGGCAAGGCTGAGATCCGCCCGCATTCCGCTGGAGGAATTTCCAACCAAAGCTGATTGGGATGACGAAATAGCCGCCAATGATCTTTCTGGATGTATAATTGTGGACGGGGTGCTGGGAACCGGCATAAGGGGCCCGGCTCGTGGTCCATCTGCCGGCGCAATCGCGTACATCAACGCAGTGGCGCCCCAGAACTTCGTTGTTTCAATAGATGTGCCCTCAGGACTTGATGCTGACACTGGCGAAGCACTGGGGGACGCTGTTTATGCTGATGCCACAGTTACGATGGGATTGCCGAAAACCGGCCTTGTGCAGCCTCGAGCGATCGAACACGTTGGCGTTGTGGAGGTGCACGACATAGGAATTCCGGCCTCGCTCTGGCAAAGCATGCGTTCCGAAGTTGAACTCATCGTTGCATCAGATTTCCGCAAGGTTCTTAAAAGACGTCCTCGCGCCTCCCACAAAGGCAACTACGGCCATCTCCTGGTCATTGCCGGATCCGCAGGGCGCTGGGGAGCCGCAGGGCTCGCATGTCTTGGAGGTTCGTGCTCAGGTGTTGGACTTGTCACTGCTTTAGTGCCCGAAAGGGCGGCATCATTTGTTCTTTCCATGACACCTGAAGTCATGGTTCAGGGAGGGCAAGAAAACGAAGCGGGAGGTCTTCGCGAAGACGCGCTTGACCTGTTGGGCCGCTCGCTGGATGCCTTCAGCGCGATCCTTCTTGGTCCCGGCATGTCAACCCACGCGGACAGTCTGCGAATGGTGCGTGCTGTTCTGGACAGGACCACAGCGCCCGTTGTTATGGATGCGGACGCCCTGAACGTGGTGGCAAACAACATCGAATCCCTCGCAAAGCATGGAAACCGCCTGATTCTCACTCCACATCCCGGCGAAATGGCCAGACTGTTGGGTGTCGGCGTTTCGCAGGTTCAGGACGACCGGTTTGCCGCAGTTCGAAAGGCTGTGGCGGCGAGCGGGGCGGTTGTCGTGCTTAAGGGCGCGGGGACCGTTGTTGGCGGGCCGGACAAAGCTCTTCATGTGAATCTGACAGGAAATCCAGGGATGGCACGAGGAGGCATGGGGGATGTGCTGGCCGGGTTCATGGCGGGCCTTGCTGCACAGGGACTTGATCCGTTCGATGCGGCGCGTCTCGCAGTTTACCTTCATGGAAAGGCCGCAGACCAGGTCGCATGGCGTGGTACTCAGATGGCTGTCCGGCCAACGGACGTGGCACAATCGCTTGCTTATGCTTTCAGGGATGTTGTGCTGCGCTGACGGACTGCACCGTTGACTCGCGGCAGTGAAATGACTAGAGTTGCTTCGCTTTGCTTCTTTTGTGAGGCTGGAGAGTAATTTGTTGGGAAAGGTGGCCAGCTGCATCGGATCAAATTAGCGCTTCGGGGATCGCATTGGGAGGAGGACAAGGTGACGGTAAAGAAGGCACAGGGAGAATCGTCGGAAGGGACTCGGTCTTCAGCTAGAGCAATCCTGCTCGAGCTGGACAATACCGCTTTTTCCGGAAGGAAACTGCTGATGGATGTAATGAGTCGCATTCTTGAAGAGAAGGGGATAACGTTGACGCGCCAGCTTTTCGTCAAGCACTTTCTGGACACTCCTCCGTCTGAAGCTCTTGCGGCGGTGCTGAATGCCGTGGGCAAGCAGAGACTCTCGAAGGACAAGCTGTTGGCCGACATTGAAGATGCCGTTAAGGCCAGTGTGCTAGAGAATGTAACAACGGTAAGGCCCGCTTTTGCGGCGCTTGCAAAGGAAGCTCGCGATAGAGGCTGGCCAGTGGCCGCCATGACGTGCCTGGATACGGAAACGGCAGGGAAGGTTCTGGAACAAACTGGCATTGCAGAATATGTTAACACATTGCTTTCGTGCGGCACAGAGACCGAGAAGCATTTCCCCACGTCCGATATATGGCTGCGGGTGGCTAAACATGTGAACGTTAGTCCGAGGCGGGCCGGCGTCGTCGCTTCGTGCTCGATTCTTGTCCAGGCTGCGCTGTCGTGCGGAATGCGGGTGTTTGTCACGCCCGACGAATTTACTTCTTTTCAGGATTTCGGCGGAGCTGAGGCCGTCTATGACAAATTTGACGAAACGACGGTGCGAAGCATCGTTGAAATCATGGCGGGTTGACGATGGCTACGCAGTTGGAAGCCGCGGAGCGGGGCCTGCTCACGGCCGCAATGAAATCCGCGGCCCGCTCAGAACGTGTTCCGGATGAAGCGGTTTTGCGCGAGGTTGCCTCTGGAAGAGCGGTTGTGCCGTGCAATCCGCATCACAAGCATCTTCAGCCTGCGGTGGTGGGCAGGGCATTCCGAACGAAGGTGAATGCCAACATCGGACGCTCACCAGAGGGGTCCTCTTTGCGCGTTGAATTGCGCAAACTCTTTGCGGCTCTCGACGCCGGCGCCGATACTGTGATGGATCTCAGCGTGGGTTCAGGTCTTGGAGGGATACGGCGCAGGATCATCAAAGAATGCCCAGCGCCGGTCGGAACCGTTCCGATATACGAAGCCTTCTGCAGGGCTGGCGGGAAAATTGAGAAC
>CALETX010000369.1 GCA_937920455.1 uncultured bacterium | reverse complement strand
AGCAGGGAAAAGTTGTCGCGGTTGTAGAGCGTTCACAGCGCGATATAGTAGGCACTCTTCACCGGCAGGGCGGGAAATGGGTAGTTGTTCCACTGGATCCGTCATATCCACAACCTTTTGCCGTAGCGGCTCCCCAAGGCGCGAAAGATGGCGACAGGGTCATAATGCGATTCGCCGGCTGGCTGGCCGGCGCTGACCGTCCTGCCGGACAGATTATCGAGGTTATCGGTCCGGCGGATGATCCGTCTTTGGACACTCTCTCGGTGATCCGGCAATATGGCCTGAAGGAAGGTTTTCCGGCGCCTGTGAGGAGAGATGCCGAAGTCGCTTCGCAGCGTGCAGAGGACCCCGGATCCCGGATTGATCTTAGATCCCGGTTGATAATCACAATTGATCCGGCCAGAGCGAGAGATTTTGATGACGCGCTTTCGCTCGAGCGCAAAAGGGATGGCGGCTGGGTTCTTGGTGTTCACATTGCCGACGTGGCTCATTTTGTTCTTGCTGGTACGCCGCTTGACAAAGAAGCAAGGGAACGGGGTACTAGCGCGTATTTTCCGGACAAGGTGTTGCCGATGCTTCCGGAACAGCTTTCGAACGGCGAGTGCAGCCTGAATCCTGGCGTTGACAGGCTCGCTTTTTCAGTTTTTTTGCATGTGGACAAAGAGGGGCGGATTTTAGGTAGGCGGTTTGCTAAGACGATTATTAGGTCCTCGGTCAGGTTGACTTACGAGGAAGCACTTGCATTGCTGGAAGACGGAAAGCCTGAGAGCAGGAGACGGACATCGGGAAGCACGGGAGCGGTCATTGGACTGCTTCGCGATCTTAACGTAATAGCCCAGAAGATGAGGCGCAGGAGATTCCAGAGTGGAGCGCTTGATCTTGATAGTCCGGAGTGTGAAATCGTGATGGGGCCGAACGGCATGATGACGGATATACGTACCGTGCCCAATGACATTTCTCATCAGCTTGTCGAGGAGTGTATGGTTGCCGCTAACGAAGCGGTGGCAATGGAAGTTTCATCGCGGGGCTGGCCGGTTCTTGCTCGGGTGCATGATCCTCCCAAGGATGAAAAACTTCAGGATCTCGAGTTCCAACTCCAGAGATTGGGATTCCGAACCGGCTCGCTTGCGGCCAGTGGAGGGCTCTCGTCGCTATTGGCTTCTGTGGCAGATCATCCGCTTGGAGAACATGTAAAGATGCTTGTGTTGCGGAGCATGAACAGGGCCATGTATTCCGCCGAGGAACGCGGCCATTTCGGGTTGGCAAAGACGCACTATTCACACTTCACATCGCCGATCAGGCGCTATGCGGATCTTGTTATGCATCGTCAGCTGGCGGCGCTTATTGCTGGCGCAGGTAAACCAGCGTATTCCAAGGAACAGATGGCCGCACTTGCCCAGGAATGTACTGAGGCTGACTGGCGGGCGGAGGAAGCGGAGCGCCAGCTTGTAGAGTTGAAGAAATACCGTTTTCTCGCAAGAGAAGCCACGTCGGGCCCTGCTGCGGCGAGAGATGCGGTTGTGGTTAGTGTCGTCAGGATAGGTGTTTTCGTTGAGTTGGAAGGTTGGCAGGTTCAGGGACTTGTTTCTTTTGGGACCGGTCGCGAGTCGGTTTGGTGGAAGGGGACGGCTAACCGCAGCCATCGGTTGGCGCTTATGGCTCTCAGGCCGGGTGACAAGCTCCGTGTGCGTGTTACAAGGGTTGATGTTGAAAAACGCAGAATAGATTTTGAGATTGCTGAATGAGCGACAGTGTTTCTGCGCCCCATTCCCCTTCCTCTGCTTCCCAAAAAGCACACCCAATATGCTACAGTGCTGGAAGCTGCCCAGCGCGAAGCCTATCTTGACTCCTGGCGTGGTTTCTGTTGCATAGAATATTCGTTGGCGATGATTGATCGCGTGAGGATGCCGGAGGAGCGACGCGCAGACTTGACTCGACAAAATCTGTCTGATAGAGATGGGGGCCCGTTTGGGTAAATTGTGCGTCGGCGGTGCATAGGCTGACGACGGGGAGCCGGTACGGAGGTTTTGTCCGTCACGGTTCTTTTGTTTAATGCGTCGGTTGGCGACGAAAGTTGAAAGGAGACATAGATGCCTGGAACAGATGAAATATTGAGAAAGAATCTGAGCCCCGATGGCTTCGCGAAATTAATGGCCATACGAGTGCCGCGGCTTCATCAGTTTATTGCCGACGCTATTGAACTTTGCCAGCCGGACCGTGTGGTGGTGCAGGATGATTCTCAGGAGAGCGTTGAAGAGACCCGACGTAACGCTGTCCTTGCGCGCGAGGAAACTGAGCTGGCCATCAAGGGTCATACCGTGCACTTTGACGGACCTGAAGATCAGGGCCGTGACAGAGAGGTTACAAGATATCTCGTGCCTGACGGCGACTCGCTCTCCAGGTCGTTGAATCAGATCGAGAGGGAAGAGGGCTTGGCGGAGGTGCGGGGCCTCATGAAGGGTTCGATGAGGGGGCGGGCCATGGTAGTGCGTTTCTTGACGCTTGGGCCCACTAATTCGGCTTTTACAATACCCTGCGTGGAATGCACGGACTCTTGGTATGTTTCGCACTCGTTGAATCTATTGTACAGGCTGGGTTATGAGGATTTCAAACGCGCGGGCCCTGACACCGAGTTCTTTGCCACCTTGCATTCAGCGGGCAGACTTACTGATCGCATGACAAGCGCAGATCCTGACAAGAAGCGAATATACATTGATTACACAACCAACACTGTTTACAGCGTGAATACCCAATACGCTGGGAATACGGTTGGTCTGAAGAAGCTTGCGCTTCGGCTGGCGATTCGGAAAGCCGACAGGGAAGGATGGCTTGCGGAGCACATGTTTCTGATGGGCGTGAAAGGGCCTGGCGGCCGCAAGACGTATCTGGCCGGAGCATTCCCGAGCGCGTGCGGCAAAACATCAACCGCCATGCTGCCAGGCGAGACGATCCTCGGCGACGATATAGCTTATTTCCGCTCGATAAATGGAGAGTTCAGAGCTGTCAACGCTGAGGCCGGAATTTTCGGAATCATTCAGAACGTTAATGCGAAGGTTGACCCGGCCATTTGGGACATTCTGACGCGAGAGTGTGAAGTGATCTTTTCCAATGTGCTTGTGAAAGACGGCAGACCGTACTGGCTCGGTATGGGGTGCGAGACGCCTGAAGAGGGGGAGAATTTTATTGGCAAGTGGCACAAGGGGAAGAAAGACGACAAAGGGAATGAGATCCCCCTT
>CALETX010000368.1 GCA_937920455.1 uncultured bacterium | reverse complement strand
CACTCACCCCAGCACGGCCTTCGGATATATAGAGACGGGCGACTGCATTTCTAAAGGAGACTCAGTCCGATTTTATGAGGCGAAGAGATTTGTGGAAAAGCCGGATCTGCCAACAGCAAAGAAGTATTTGAATTCTGGGCGTTTCTTATGGAATTCCGGCATGTTCTTCTGGTCTGTGGAGACTTTCTGGAAAGCCCTTTTCACCCATTGCCATCATCTCTATGACATGGCGCGGCGCCTTGAAGAAAACGCCGAGAGAGGCCGCCTTGAGAACGCTCTCGCGGCAGAATATAAGAAGATATCTAAGATTTCGATTGATTATGCTTTGATGGAAAAGGCAGCGAACATATCGGTGACGCCTGGCGAGTTTCCATGGGATGATCTGGGCTCGTGGCCAGCTCTGGGAGATCATTTCCCCTCAGACAAGGAGGGTAATGTCCACATCGGAATATGCGAGACGCTTGCATCCAGTGGCAACATTGTGGTTTCGAGGGAGAAATTGACCGCCTTGGTCGGTGCCAGGGACCTGATAGTTGTGAATACACCACAAGCCACGCTGGTTTGCCACAAGGATCACGCTCAAGATGTCAGAAATATGGTTCGTATGCTGTCCTCAAGAAAACGATATCGGCATCTGTTGTAAGTGGTTCAGGATGCCAGTCGGTGCGTCTGGATGGCAATGCATGACTCCCAAAGGCAAAATACTCGGCATTGACTACGGTGACCGCCGCATTGGCCTTGCGATCAGCGATGAAACGGGAACGATCGCTATGCCATGGAAACAACTCGAAGTTAAATGCCAGGAAGATGCGGTCCGTCAGACGCGGGATATTGCGGCTGAATGCCGCGCCGTGTGTCTGGTGGTTGGAATACCGCTTAATATGTCCGGGTCTCGCGGCCCGATGGCGGACAAAGCCGAATCGTTTGCGAGCGCGCTGGAAAAAGCCGCGCGGCTTCCTGTTTACAGGTTCGACGAACGGCTCACCACGCTCCAGGCGGAGAGATCCATGCTGGAGGGAGATCTGAGTCGGAAAAAGCGACGTGATCTGAGAGACAAACTTGCGGCTCAAATGATACTTCAGGCATTCCTGGACAGAAGAAACACAGGCTATGACTTCTGAATTTGCAAAGGAACAAAGGCAGAGGTACAGAATCGTCGTTGCATACGACGGCACTTCCTATGTGGGCTGGCAGGCTCAGCCTAACGGCCCAAGCATTCAGTCTGCAATCGAAAAGGCCTTGCAGGAAGTCACGGGTGAAAAGACACGGGTAATGGGCAGCGGCAGGACGGACAGCGGCGTTCACGCGGTCGGACAGGCAGCTCATTTTGATCTTTCGCGGCGGCTTCCACCTGGGGGGCTTGTGAAGGCGTTAAACTCGCATCTGCGAGACGACATACGAATTCTCAAGGCGGATATGGTTCGGTCAGACTTTGATGCGCGGCGAGACGCTCATGGCAAGGAATACAGGTACTTCATCTGGAACGCTCCGATAATGCCACCCCAAAAACGTCTTTATTACGCTCATGCGCCGCAACCCCTCAACATGGACGCCATGCGTAAGGCGGCCAGCATGCTTGTCGGGAAGCACGATTTTTCCGCATTCACAGCAAACCCTGGACGGGTCATTGATTGTAAAGTGAGAGAAATAACAGAACTAAAGATCGGACGGCGTGGCAGAGAGATCGTCATAGTTGCGAGGGGTGGAGGATTCCTTTACAGGATGGTTCGCAGTATTGCAGGATTCCTTATCAGGGTAGGGGAGGGCGCGATCAAACCGGAGGACACAATGCGGATACTGCGGTCGGGTGTCCGCACTGCACTGGTGCCGACCGCTCCGGCGCGCGGCCTTTTTCTCTGGAAAGTCTGGTACTCTTCTGACAAAGTCTCAACACGATGAAGATCGAAATATTGCCATCACTCTTGGCGGCTGACGTGGGCAATCTTGAGTCGGCCGCGCGCAGGGCGGAAGCTGCCGGCGCTGATGCTCTGCATCTCGACATTATGGACGGCCGTTTTGTGCCCAACATCTCCTTTGGGCCGGATGTGGTCAGAATGGCCAGGCGATGCGTGAAAATTCCTCTAAGCGTTCACCTCATGCTGGAACGTCCCGATGAATATGTCCCTACTTTTCTTGATGCGGGAGCGGATTCATTGTTGATTCACATAGAGGCCGAGTGCGATGTTCCAAATACGCTTGAACATATCTGCGAACTGGGAGGATATGCAGGCATCACTCTGAATCCTGAAACTCCAGCGGAAATGATTTTTCCGGTGCTTGATTTCGTTGACGAGGTGCTCTGTATGACGGTCCATCCCGGCTACGGAGGCCAGGAAATGATCATGTCTGTCTTGCCCAAGATCCGCGCTGTCAGGGAAAGGGCCAGGCTTATCAAACGGCCGGACCTCAAGATTCTTGTAGATGGAGGGGTGGATTCCGACACTGTTGTTCATTGCGCTGGGCACGGCGCGAATGCTTTCGTTGCAGGGAGCGCACTCTACGGGGCAACCGATATGGCTCAGGAAATTCGCCTTATGCGCCAAAAGGCAATGGAGAGTTTCCTGGGGTAGGGGATTCATCTCAACTGTCTTTTCGACACGATGATGCCGCTGAATAGAATACGAAACTTTTGTATCATAGCCCACGTTGACCACGGTAAGTCAACTTTGGCTGATCGTATGCTGGAGCTTACGGGCGCGATAGACAGGAGACATTTCCGGGATCAGTTTCTTGACGCTATGGACATCGAGCGAGAGCGTGGTATAACAATCAAGTGTCATCCGGTCACGATGCTCTATGTTGACCCTGAGTCGGGTGATGAGTACGAGCTCAACCTGATTGATACGCCAGGTCACGTTGACTTTTCTTACGAAGTTTCTCGCAGCATGGCCGCCTGCGAGGGCGCGTTGCTGGTGGTTGATGC
>CALETX010000367.1 GCA_937920455.1 uncultured bacterium | reverse complement strand
CCGGAGGTGGGATCAAAGAGCTATGGATATTACTGCTCCCAGCCTTGCTGAAAAGCTGGGAGACGTGGTGCCGAGCCATACGGTGGTCGGCAGAATCCATGAGCGGTACGTTGCCGGATATTCCTTTCCCAGGGATTGCGTCGTGGTTGCATTTTCCGGCGATAATCCGTGCAGCCTCGCTGGGCTCAGGCTGCAGAGGGTGAATGATGCGGCAATCAGCATGGGGACCAGCGACACGATGTTCGCGTCCCTGAAGGCGCCTAAGCCTTCCGGAGAGGAAGGACACATATTTGTGAATCCGGTTGATCCTGATGCGTATATGGCAATGTTGTGCATAAAAAACGGCTCACTAACGAGAGAGTACGTAAGAGATACTGTCGCATCAGGCTCGTGGGAAGAGTTTAATCGGAAGCTTGAGTCCACACCGCCAGGGAACGAAGGAAACATAGGGTTTTACATAAGGGAACCGGAGATAACGCCGCCCATCCTCAAGGCAGGAATATATCGTTTTGACGCGCATGGGAATAGTGTGGGTGATTTTGATCCTGCGGTGGAAGTAAGGGCTGTGGTGGAGGGACAGTTTCTCTCAATGCGTCTTCATGGGGGAAGGATCGGAATTTCGCCTGAGAAGATACTGGCGACTGGCGGGGCTTCCTCGAACCGAGCCATTCTAAAGGTGATGGCCGACGTGTTTGGAGTCCCGGTTTTCGTTGCGGAGCAGGCCAACTCGGCGGCTTTGGGCGCGGCCTACAGGGCTTTGCACGGGTGGCTTTGCGCTCGGAAGGGCGCTTTTGTGTCCTTTGAGGATGCGATGGCCGGGGCGCCGTCGTTTCAGTTGGCCTCCGCTCCTGATTGGGCCGCCCATGAGGTGTACTCATCTATGCTTGTCCGTTATGAAGAACTTGAAAAGAGGATCCCAAAAGGATAAAAACCAGTATTCCTTCCTAAGGGGAGGGAGGGGGTTAGGAAAGGAGAAAGTGTAAAGTTATGGAAATGGTCAGGTACGGAGGATGGAAGAACAACGTCAGGCTGCTGAACAGGGATGTTGAACTCATTATCACAGCGGATGTTGGACCTCGCGTGATAAGGTTTGGCTTTTTCAAGGATCGCAACATATTCGCGGAGTTCAAGGATCAACTTGGCGGCACCAGGGAGAAGGAATGGATGATTCGGGGGGGGCACCGTTTGTGGATCGCTCCGGAAGAGAAGCCCAGGACATATGAGCTGGACAATAGTCCGGTCTCTGTCGAGAGGACGCGGGACGGGGTTATGATCACGCAGCCGACAGGGACGATAAGCGGTGTTCAGAAGAAAATATCCATCGCGCTTGCGCGGAAGACTAACAATGTCAAGATAGTTCACATCCTCACAAACCGGCGCAAGAAGCCGGTGACGCTTGCGCCGTGGGCGTTGAGCGTGATGGCGCCCAAAGGAGTCGCCATTATTCCATTGCCGAAGAAGATTCCGCATACCGAACGGCTGACTCACAACCAGGAATGGAGCTTGTGGGGATACACGGATTTTTCCGATCCCAGGTGGACGTTCGGCTCCAGGTACATATTCTTCAGGCAGGACCCTAAACATGGTCCTAACAAGCTCGGTATAGCCCACAGGGAGGGATGGGTTGCATATCTGCTGGACGACATGCTGTTCATCAAGAGGTTCAAGTGGCTCGAGGGTTGCCAGTACCCTGACGGTGGCGTGAACTTTGAGACGTTCTCTAACGAGCATATGCTTGAGTTGGAGAGTCTTGGGCCTGTTGTGACGTTGGAGCACGGCCAATCGGTGTCTCATGAGGAACGATGGTCGCTTCACCGCAACATGCCTCCGATCCGCACAGAAGCGGATGTGGATAATTTCATACGGCGGCTTGTGTAGTAAGAGTGTTCTAAGGCGGAAGCAATTGGCTGGGATGGGAAGGAGCAGAAAGCATGGCCCAACATAAGAGCTTGAAGGCGGCCAGCCGGATAGCGACAAGGAGAAATGTGCTCAAGCGTTTTGAGAGGGTGAACCTCCTGATTGCCAAGGGAAAGTGGAAAGAGGGGCAAAGGGGATTGGGTCTGCCTAAGACAAAGCCGGAATGACGCGCGAGCGCTGATGCGGCACGGCTTTTCCGGCGCATGAAGGGCGGTGCACATGTCCTCTTTCGCTTACAGAGCTGTTGCAGCATTTGCGGTGACGGCGCTGTTGCATTGTCGAGCGTACGATGTGAGAGTCGTCGCCGACAGCGTCAATCTAAGGGCGGGCGCTGGCCTGGATTGCGAGGTTGTCGGGCAGGTCGCTCGAGGTGATATTCTGACGGCTATTGACGCCGAGGGCGAATGGATACGGGTGCAGGTGCCAACCGGCATCTATCTCTGGGTTTACGGGCAGCTTGTCAAGGACTCGACCGCAGCTGCACGGGTCATGGTCAGGGCCGGGCCGGGAATCAACTATCGCGTTACAGGCATTCTGAACAAGGGGGATCCTGTCAAGACAGTCGGGACTTCTCCCAGCGGAGAGTGGCTGAAGATAGAAGCGCCGACGGGCTGTTCACTATGGATCAGCTCAAAGTACGTGGAGGCTGTCAAATCGGCCGAAGGGGTGATTCCAAGGGTCGAGACGGCGTACCGCGAATCAGCCGTTGTCGGCGAACGTTTGCAGGAACATCAGTCTCAACAGCCTGCCGTCTCAAAGCCTGCGACCGCCGGTCCGTCGGAGCCTGCCACCGCAGGGGAGTCCGTCTTTCAGATACCGAAAGAACTCGCTGGGGTCAGGCTGGCGCCAGGCATGGAGCAGGGTGGACGCGTCGAAGCTGAGGGCATTCTGGGACCTGGCGGAATATCGTCGCCGCGGCCAGCCAAATGGCGGCTTGTCAAGACCGACCGACGGGGGCACCTGGTTTCCGCCTATTATCTGGTGGGAAATGAGGAACGACTTGGCCAACTCCGCGGAAGAGTTCTGATTGTCAGCGGACGAAAATACGTGGTGGATGGCGCGACTTATCCGGTGATAGTGGTTGAACAAATTGTCAGGCGTGATTGAGAAGTTTCACCTATTTTCTGCTCGGAATATCCTCCAGCGCCTTCCTGACCTCTTCCAGGACGAAGGATGGAGTTGACGCGCCGGCAGAGATGCCAACAGATCGGAAGTCTCTAAAATCCGCGGCTTTGATATCTGCGGCCGTCTGTACGTGAAAGGCTGGTTTCAGGTCGGCTGCTATTTCAAGGAGGCGCAGCGTGTTGGCGCTGTGAGGATCTCCAACAATGACAAAAGCATCCACTCTTTCGGCCATTTCGAACAGTTCCTGTTGTCTTCTTCTGGTGGACCGGCATATAGTGTCCAGAACCACACTGTCCGGGAATCTGGCCCTGAGCGCTGCGGCTATTCTTTCGAAAGAGACGGGGAACTGGGTGGATTGCGCCACAAGGCAGTAGCGGAGTCGTGGAGGAGGGAGGGTCTTGACATCGTCGGGATGCTTGATAACCAGCGCATTCCCGGCTGCGCATCCGATAAGGCCCACAACTTCAGGGTGACCGGCATCGCCGAACACGAGCACGGTTTCGCCGGCCGATACCCGCTCAAGGATGAGCCTGTGAATGCGCGCAACGTCTGGACACGTAGCGTCTTCTAGCCGAAGAGGCAACTTCTCAAGCATGTCCCTTCTCTGAGGTGGAATGCCGTGAGCTCTTATGAGAAGAATGCAGTTAGATAGTTTCT
>CALETX010000366.1 GCA_937920455.1 uncultured bacterium | reverse complement strand
GCCGACGCCAAGGGCATCGGAATATCCCTGAACTGCCCATCTGATCTTGAGGCTGACTTGCACGAGTCTTTTATGGAACAGGCGCTGGTTAACCTGTTGGACAATGCGATCAAGTTCAGCCCGGAGTGTTCAAAAGTGACCGTGGATGTTTCCGGGACAGAAAGCGAAGTTTCGATTTCGGTGCGCGATCAGGGACCCGGGATTCCTGAGTCCCATCTGGACCGCATCTTCGAGAGGTTCTACAGAGTTGAAAAAAGCCGCAATCGGCGGCATGGCGGCACAGGATTGGGACTGGCCATTGTCAAGAGCGTGACAAACCTGCACAACGGCAGCGTTACAGTTAAAAGTGCAATTGGGTCTGGCAGCACTTTTATTATCCGCTTGCCGAAGACTCAAAGCCGTAGCAAAGCCAATGAAAAAGAGGCCACGCATCCCCCCGGTTGATCCCTCCCTTGTTCGCGCGGCTCTTGCTTCATACTTGAAAGACATCCCGTCTGATCAACTTGTCGTCGAACGCACTGCAAGTGGACATTTCAATACCTCTTATTATATCAGAGGGCATGGTATTGACTGGGTGATCCGCATTGCGCCTCATGATTCAACCGTCTTTTTGTTCTACGAACGAAAAATGATGAAACAGGAGCCTGTGATTCACGACTTGCTTCGCCACAAGACAAACGTGCCTGTGCCCATGGTCATTGCGTTAGACGAGAGCCGCAGCGTGATTGATCGCGATTTCATCATCATGGAGCGGTTGCCAGGCCAAGCATGGTCTGAAACACCCCCTCCTGATCCTGATTCGGTTTTGCGCGAGCTAGGGTCTTGCCTGGCGCAGGTTCATGCGATCACTGCCAATTCATATGGCTACCTCGGACCTCACAGGCCCATGGATCCTCAACCTTCGTGGTTCGAGGCATTCCGCGTCATGTGGCGAATGCTTCTTGCTGACGTTGCGTCCACCGGCCACTACTCGGCCGAAGAAGCTGCCAGATTGGCAAAGCTGCTTGAGAAACATTATGGCGCATTTATGCATGACCCACCAGCTTCCCTTCTGCATATGGATATCTGGATGCAGAACATTCTCGTTGATTCGCAGGGACGGCTCACGGGGCTCATTGATTGGGACCGCGCCTTGTGGGGAGACCCTGAGATCGAGTTCGCAGTCCTGGACTATTGCGGAATCTCGGAGCCGACTTTCTGGGAAGGCTATGGCGCGCAGCGCGATATGTCTGAGTCGGCGCAGATCCGCCGCATATTCTATCTCCTCTACGAAATCCAGAAATACATTGTCATACGACATGGCAGGGATGGATCTCCCGATTCTGCCAGAACCTTCAAGCAGCAAACTTTTCGTCTTGCAGCTCGCCTCTTCTGAGCCGAAGCAGTAGAGAATCTGCAAAGGTTGGTGAAAAAAGTGGATTGCTTATGGCAGGAAAGACGCTTGAATGCTCTTCCGAAGTGTAACATTCAGGCCTTTCTTGAGGTAGAAGATTAAAATGAGAACTTTAGTCGTTGCGGCAATCGCTTTGCTTGCAGGTCTTCTCATTGGCGCCTGGCCGTACAGGAATGACCTTCGCGCCGCACGCGATGAAGTGTCGCGTCTCAAGTCGGATCTTGCCAAAAAAGAGAGAGCAAGGTCCAATATCGAAGGCATAACAAGGCTGCTTGCTATTCCCGACAGAGAAACAGTTGATGTTGCGCGTACGACAACAGAACCTGTTTCGGCGCCTCAATCCGGACCGGACGGCCGCACCGTCTCCAACACGCCATCAGGTTTCAGCTCTGCTCAAGTGCGTCGGCACAGATGGGAGGAACGGCGGCCGGATCCCGAGGATTTCCGCGCTCATATCAAACAGGCTGCCGACCTATGGAAGACGCGTGTGGCCCTTGCGCGGGAGAGTTTTGCAAGCCGCGTGCCCACCAACGAGGCACAGGCGGTGAGGTTCGATGTTCTGATGGAGGCAATGAACATCCGCCTTGGGACGACAATCGAGAAGTGGGTGGACGCCATCAAGACGCAGGAAGTGTTCACTGCCGAAACCGGAGTCAGGATGATGAATGAGCTTACCGACGCCATCGTTGTGACCTATGATGAACTCGATCGCAATATGCCGCCGGACTGGCGCGAAAAAGCAGGGCCGGAGTTTCAGCTTCTTGATTTTATTGATCCGGAGGTGGCCATACCGCTTGCGGAAATAGCTCCCAAATTCGAGGGTCAGGGTCCTTTCAGACCAGGCCCGCGAGCCAATAGCCCACCGTTTGCCGACGAACAAATGAAATGATGTCCAATGCCCGAAAGTTGGCTGAAGTGGCCTTGAATGAGGTTTCCGACTCCATTCGCAGCCGGCGCGTCATGGTGCTGCTTGCCCTCTACATGGCCGGGTCGGCTGCGGCGACGCTGCTGTTCATTAGTTTTCTGCGCAACATTGAAGCGCAGCTCATGAAAAGTCTCGGTCTGCCGGAATCAGCCAATGCGGGCAGTGTGACCCGCCAACTCTGGAAATCCGAGGTTTTCCGCGGCACAGTTGCGCACATGGTCAGGGATCGCGAACTTGCCGACCGTCTTCTGTCGATCCCACCATTAGGCCTCTTCTATGGGTGGCTTTCGGCCACCTTCTCTCCTCTGCTCGTGATTCTAACGGCTTCAGTTCGTATTTCCGAGGAGATCTGGACCGGGAGCGCGCGATTTGTGCTTTTCAGGTGTCCGAGACTCACATGGGTCATCGGGAAAACGGCAGGGCAGGCCGGGCAGATGTTGATCGCGCTTCTGCTGAGCGCTTGCGCCGCATGGGTGAGCGCATGGCTCAGACTGAAAGCTTTTGATGCCGGTCCGACGGCATGGGCGATGATGCTCTTTGCTTTCAAAGCCTGGGTGTACAGTCTTGCTTTCGTAGGACTCGCAATCGGCGTGTCCCAAATATTCTCATCACCGAACGTGGCCACTGCGGTGGGATTCATCACGCTCTTTGGAATGGGCGTGGTGCACGGCATTGCCGCGCACGCGCGCCAACCGATCCTGAAAGAAACGGCTCAAACAATTGAGCTTCTGCTGCCCGGCGGGCACATGATGGACGCTGTGTGGCGTTTCGATCTGCCGCATTTCATCTCAGGCTGCGCTTTTTCCATAGCGCTGGGCATTTTCTACTTGGGTCTCGGCTACATGTTCTTTTCGCGGAGGGATATGTGAGATTGGCGCTGGAGTTCAGGGCCGTTCGCAAGAAATACGGAGGGCGCGTCGCCCTCGACGGGCTGGACCTGCAGGTTCCACAGGGCTCGATATTCGGGCTTGTCGGCAGCAATGGCGCAGGCAAGACAACCGCAATGGCTCTGACAGTTGGCCTTCTTCGACCCCACGAAGGATCGGTGCATGTCCTGGGCAATGGCTCATTCAATCCACAACTTCATGCCGGCAAAGTCACGCTCCTGCCACAGGATTCTCGTCTGCCGCCCCATGGCCACGTTGAGGAGCTCCTGCGCTATTATGCCGCTCTTCAGGGGCTGACGCCTGCAGAACAAAGAGAGAACGTGGACGCGATGCTCAGATGGACGCATCTGGTGGATCGTGCCGATTCGCAGGTTCGCACTCTTTCCCACGGCATGGCGCGCAGGCTGGCAATCGCGCAGGCCTTTCTCGGCCAGCCGGAGCTTGTCTTACTGGACGAGCCGCTCAGCGGACTCGATCCGCGCGAGGCGGCTCGAATACGTTCAATGATTGCAGAAAGACGGGGCAGACAAACGATCGTCATCAGTTCCCACATTCTGACTGATATCGAGTTGCTATGTGATCATGTTGCCTTTATCGAGCAGGGGCGGCTTGTTCGACAAACGACGGTGGCAAATGCCACAGGACGCGCGTCACTCGCCGTGTATACCCTGCGCAACGGTCAACTGCCGTTGGAGCGGATAAAATCGGCGCTGCCTGGATGCGAAATAGAATGGGATCCAGCCATGAGGGTTCTCAGCGTCAGAAGCATGACGCATGAGCATGCTTTGCCCCAGATAAATCAAAAGGTGTGCGCGGCTCTTTTCGATGCGGGGGTTGAACTCCTGGAAATCAGATGCGGCTCCACGCTGGAACAAGCCTACTTCGAAGTCACCGCAAGCCAGATGCCTATGCTCCCGCCACCTCCACGCGCCGGGGTGGACCGGATTTGATCTCCAGTCTCCTCTTGCCGTCAGCATTATATACCCAGGGACCGCGACCACGGAAGGATGCTCCGAAACTTGCCATCTCCTCACCGTCAGCCAGCATTGCTGTTACTCTTCCTGAAACTGAGTGGCGTATCCAACCCACGCGGCCAACGAAATGCCAGTCCGGGCCGGACTCTTCCATAGTGTCATTGTGCATCCAGATTCTATCTTCGTATTCATTGGTGCGAACCGCGATGCCGTATCGCCCTATCCTCTGTATTGCAACTTCGCGGCCTTTTTCCCGCGCAAAGATAAGAGTGCGATACATGCCGTCTGTTTGATTGTAAATGCGCACCACCTCCTGCGCATGGCGCAGTGCTGCCTCAGGTTCTTCTTTTCGCCTGTAGTTGGGGATGATGCGGCCTGTTTCCAACTTGAAATCGTTCGGTGCTTGGATGAAGAGCATGAGGTCCAGATCGAAACGGCCATCGCCCAGAATCAGTGAACCTTCACGCCTGAGGTTGGTGCCCGTGAAATGCAAGTTGAACCGGTGTGGGACATCTCCGTAAACACGGTCGAACAGCGCCAGATAATCGGGCTTTACGAACAAGAGCATTCGCACCTTCCACACTTTGGGTCCGACAGGATTCTTGTCCCCGATGTAGAAGTATTTGGTGGCCATCCGGTCAACTTTTCCGTCTTTTGAGTCGCATTCCTCAAAGGAACGGACATGCCCCCACAGAAGCTTCAACGTGACAGGTATCTCGCAATGGGTGTAATCCGCGACGGGGCTGAACATGACATTTGCAAGATATCCGCGCCTGAGGTTATCAGAGTCTGGTATCTCGACAAGATTATGCGCAGACTCGGGTGCAACATCGGGTGTATATGTCCCGTAGTCCATGGTGAAAGGCGTACCCTTGGCGTACCAGTTGAACGCTGATTCATCTCCCTCATAATGATCCTTCCAAAAGCCGATTTTCTGGAAAAGATAACTCTCTTTCGGCGTCAGATGTTCATGTCGCATGGCCACACCGAGCTCGTCCATGTGCTCGCTTTCCAGGCGTTTCCGTGATGCCTTCTCTCGCGGCACAAAACCCATGAGCGCCAGAACATGCGGATAATGCTCGCTGAGAGTGATGTGGTCTTCCTGGGCCTGATAAACGGCGATGCACTGCTCGCGCAGCGGATCATCCTCAGGCAGTTCTGCGGCATAGCAGAGCAGGTAGTGGCCCGCGCACGTGGGCAGAACGGCATTACCGATCCCCGGCCATGTCGCCACACCAAAACGCTTGTCAACCGGCCCGAAGAACCGGCAAAGCCAGGCCGCAAAGCGGCGCACCCGTTCGTCGTTGAAGTAGTCCAGGCCCCAGCGATATTTGAGAGCGCGGAATGTGATTACGAAGTAGGAAAAGGTGTAAAGGGCGTAGTTGATTGATTCCTCCCATGCGCCGCTGCGGCCCATATAGGCGTTGAGCTGCCTTTCTATCTCATCCACGCCTTTTCCAAGCCATGCACGCGAATCAGGATGTTCCTGAAAGATCGCGCTAAGATGCGCAAGCGCACAGAGGGGATCCGACTGAAAATTCGGCAGACAGTTCGTCCATACCAGCCGGTCTGGTTTGTGCTCGCCGCCGTACGTGTAAAAATCGCGGCTCGATTCCGGATGATCAGGGTGGAGGAACGTACGGGAATGAGGCCAACGTCCTTCGTCCGTTATTCTTCGCGCGGCAAAGACAAAATAAGCGTTTAGCTTTCGAATCTCGTCCGCAGTGAGAGATTGATCCTTTCGCAACAGCTCGTAGCCGATTAGCATGCTGCGCAGCCAACGGGAAAAGCCTATGACGTTCTTCTGGTAATCGTACTGTCCGGTCCGCCATCCTTGAAACTGGCGAACCCACTTTTCGAAACGCGCCGTCAGATATTCATAGACCAATTTCTGGTTTTCCGGCGTGGGATTCACCAGCGCGTCGAAAACGACAAAGTGCCCACCTTTGTTATTTCGTGACCACTCATCCATCTCCGCCAGAGCCTTCCGCAGAGGAGGAAGAGCATCGCACAGCATTTTTGCGCGTTCGTGATAATCATCGCCTACTATTACTCCTGGTTTCTTGAAGGAATCAGCGTCGAACACCCGGTCGCCGCCAAGATCAAAGTGTTCGTCCAGACGCATGGCATTGATCTCGGCGTGAAGACGATGGAATACGAACCTTCTTTTTGCCGTGTACTCTCTCTCAACAGGGCCATAGTACAGGAGCCAGTGACGCCTGCCGCTTGCCAGCGAAGCATGCCAGACGGCTTTCCCTCCTGCCACCCGTACCTCGGGCATGTTTTCAACAGGCCGTTCCCACCTGGCTCCATACAGTCCCAATATTCCAAACATTCCACTTTCTTCGTCTCTAGAGTTGAAAAACGCGAACCATCCCCTGTTATTTGGAACGAAATATTCTGAAAGCACGGGCATCTGCAACCGACAGAGAACATCTGCCGGCCTTTCCACCGAAATATGTTCTACAACCGGTTGGGGTTCTCCTTCGAACTCCGGACCCCGGTGCGAGAGGATTGAATCGCAACTCAGTTTTGGATTCAGATGCCATTCTATGGCGGCATTCATGTGCAGTGAAAAGCGTTCAGAAACCTCTATGATGGGGTCCTTCTTGAAACACCGCAACTTCAACACGTAAGCACGGTTTTGCTCGAAACGATAGGCAAGCTCGTAGTCCGTAAAAAGGGGGCCGTCATTGAGCCGTTCGAGAGATGCACCGGCGAAAGCCTTGTCGCAGCGAAAGCGGCTTTTCATCGGAAATCCAGCAAAAGCCCTGAACGGTCCGACGATCCAGTCGTTATCAGGTTTGGGCGCAGAAATAGTGAGACAAGCCGGCCTGAGTCCGATCCTGGCGCTGCGGGCCAGTGGAATCGGCGCGCGGGATAATTTCGTTGTGTGCTTTTTTGCCGGCACGAACTCGAGTGTTTTCGTCTCGCCGGCGGCAAAACCGATTTTCATGAGCGCCCTGTGCCCCTTGTCAGACGTCTCGCCGGTGTATTGAAAGTCAGCCGGCACGCCGTTGATCTGTAGGCACACTGGGCTTTCAGACGGTCCTGTGGTGATCCACAGGCCGACATACTGTTCACCCCACTCCGTAAACAAAGGCGATTTGAGTATTATTTTTTCCCCCATGTTCGTTCCTCTCATTTGGACATTCGCACTGATCGGCTGGTCTCCCGAAACAATGTGATCGCCTCCCATGTCGCGATTGCTCTGCTGTAGATTCGTACTAGCGAGACTTTGCCTATCACTGACGGTCCAATATTCAACCTGTCTGAGCCGTCCACACTTTGCAGATAAGGGCTGAACCTGCCCCAACCGAACTGACGCCAATCACCTCCGTCGCAAAAACGACCGTCAATCACGAAGCTGATGATTCCTGGACCCGCGTCGGCAATGGCCACTAGATGATGCCACGAGCCGGCCCTGATCACTGGATCGGTCTCCCAGGAGTTCTCGGTTCTGCCATCGTTCATTACAAGCTGAATGCGCATGTTGTCGGTCGTAACAACGGCAAAGCCTCGTCCCTTATTGATTCTATTGTCGAGCAATATCTGGCCTGCACGCAACGAGTCCAGGTTGAAAATCACCTCGATGCTCAGACCGTTCCGAAGTGAACAGGAGTTCATGCCAGGCGCTGACCAGTCACGGCATGTGAACTCAGGAAGAGTGGAAAGAACAACGTCTCGTGGACATTTTTCGCCGGCGGACTGGGCAATCATTCCATTTACACAATGGGCAGATTGCAAGCGGCCCTCGAGTGAGGACCATATTCCTTCCAAAAAACCCCTGGGTATTTCATGTAATCGCGCTCGGCTCTTCTGTGTTTCGGTCAGATAATACCTGCCGTCTTCCTCGACAAGGTCCGGATAGCTCATTCGCACCATGGTATCATCGTCGTACAGAACAATATCCGGCTCCGACCAGATGATTATCCGCCCT
>CALETX010000365.1 GCA_937920455.1 uncultured bacterium | reverse complement strand
GTTTCTGGCAAAGCTACGGATCAATACTTGCTTGTCGTCGGGCGAGAGACAACGTGGGTCGGCCACAATACCGCTCTTTCCTCCTCCGAAAGGAACGCCGATGAGAGCGCATTTCCACGTCATTTCCATTGCCAGAGCAGTGATGTCATCCAGAGAAGTATCAGGCGCCATGCGGATGCCGCCCTTGGCCGGACCTAGCGCGTCGTTATGTCTCACCACAAAGGCACGGAAAATATGAACGTGGCCATCAGACAGCCTTGGCGAAAGCCGGAGTTCGATCCGCTCCTTTGGTGCTTTCAGCTTCTCCAGAACTTCGTCCGGATAAACGCCGCGAAGTCCGTTGAGCGTCTGTTCGAGATTAGCCTGCGCATGTTCCAGCATGGTTGACATTTGGGACCTCCATAATTCTTACACACACTGCGGCCAAGGTCGAACAGCAAGTTACTGAATGATCTTGAATGTACCGGTCACGGCGCTGACGCCCTCGACCGGCTGGCCTCCGCCGACAGACACCGTGAAATCGCCCGGCTCGATGAACGGTTCTCCATCGTCCTGATACGCCGCAAGCTGTTCCGGAAGCAACACAAACCGGACCTGTCGTGTTTCTCCTGGCTTCAGATGAACCCGTTGCACTCCCTCAAGATGGCGAACGGGCACGGGCACGCTTGCCATGGTATCGGCAAGATAAAGCTGCACCACCTCGTCCCCTGCGACCGGTCCGGTATTCTGGACCGTAGCTGTCACTTCTATTTGATCTTTGCCATTGCTCCGTTCAGGGCTGACTCGCAGGTTGCTATAGCGGAACGTCGTATAACTCAAACCGTGACCGAAGCGGTATAAAGGCGTTCCTTCCATGAACCTGTAGGTCCGCCCGCGCATCGAGTAGTCCTCGAAGTCGGGCACCTGATCAAGCGAGGCCGGCACGGTAAATGGCAGCCGCCCTGCGGGGTTGAATCTTCCAAACAGCACGTCAGCAACAGCATTCCCACCCTCTTCGCCAGGATAGAACACCGCCAGAATGGCGGGTATGTTTTCAGCTGCCCACGAAACTTCGATTGGACTGCCGCCGGTCAACACGAGAATCACAGGTTTGCCCGTGGCATGGAGCTTTTTCAACAGGTCGAGTTGGTGACCTGGCAGGTGCAATATCCGGCGGTCGCCGCCGAGCACGATTTCAGAATCGCCTGTTTCGCCTTCCTCTCCCTCGAGCGACGGTGCATACCCTAGCACCGCGATGATCACATCCGCCCCGCTGGTCACCCATTGCACGTGCCTCTCATCCGCCGGCTTTCCTCCGGCGAGTTCGCATCCTTTCGCATACTCGACGTTCGTGCCGGGCGAGGCGGCATTCACAATGCCTTCTAAAATGGTCGTAAGGGCTCCAGAATAGCCATAGTAGTTGCCAAGAAGGACCCCATGATCGAATGCCGTTGGACCGAACACGGCGATCTTGCGGATCTTGCATGCATCCAGAGGCAACAATCCGCCAGTGTTCTTGAGCAGCGCAACAGACTGGCGCGCTGACTCGAGGGCCAGCAGGCGATGCTCCGCGCAGTGCACGCGTTCTGGCGGGATCGCAGCCCACGGATTGGTCTGTTCCGGATCGAACATGCCAAGCCGCATGCGGGCCTCCATTAGCCGTCCCACGCACCGATCAATGTCGGCTTCCGTGATCAATCCGCGTCTCAATGCATCGCCAATTGCCCTGTATGTGCAGCCGCATTCGAGATCGCATCCTGCCTTGACAGCCCGAGCGGCGGCATCTGGCGCGTCGGACGCCACGCGGTGTCCTTGATGGATATCGCAAATGGCGCCGCAATCCGAAACGACATAGCCCCGGAAGCCCCATTGTTCCCTGAGGTAGTGTTGAAGCAGAACACGGCTTGCGCAGCATGGCTCGCCGTTTACGCGGTTGTAAGCTCCCATGACGGAGAACGCGCCGCCTTCTATCACGCATGTGCGGAAGGCGCGCAGGTAAGTTTCCACCAAATCCCGTCCGCCGACACGGGCGTCGAACGAGTGCCGCTTTGGCTCGGGGCCGCTGTGAACAGCGTAGTGCTTGGGAGTAGCGACCAGCTTTAGATAACGCTGATGACTGCCCTGAAGTCCCTTCACAAATGACACGCCCATACGCGACGTAAGATAAGGATCCTCCCCATAAGTTTCATGACCGCGACCCCACCGAGGATCTCGAAAAATATTTATATTTGGCGACCAGAAGGTGAGGCCAAAGTATTGTGCCCTGTTGCCCTGACGGATTGCTTGATGATGCTTTGCTCTTGCCTCGTCGGAAATGGCCGAAGCAACGCGGAACATAAGGTCGGGATTGAATGAAGCTGCCAGCCCTATCGCCTGCGGAAAGACCGTGGCCTTCCCGGCGCGCGCCACGCCGTGGAGACATTCGTTCCACCAATTGTATTCCGGAATGCCCAGGCGCGGAATTGCCGGAGCTTCATGCTGCATTTGAGATATCTTTTCTTCCGTCGTCATTCTCGCGACAAGGTCGCGCACTCTCTCGACGACAGGCAGTTCAGGATTCGTGAATTGCATTCCAGAACTCATGGAACTAACCTCCCTTGTTGGCAGTGATCAGAAAAAACGTGTTGGAAAGGACAACGAAAATGCTGCTGTTGTCCAAGGCGTTCAGGGTTTTCCGGACCATGGGACGACCTCAATCTCGAAAAGCGAAAAACCCCACTCTGGATTGGCGCGCGTCTCTAGATCCACTTTTATCATGCGCGCTTCCCTGCCCTTGAGCGGAACTTCATCCGTACGGGGCTCGAGCTTCACTGAAGTCCGCCAGTAAGCATGGATTGTTTCCCACCTGTTGCCGTCGGACGAGATTGCAACCGAGTATTTCGACGCCGATGCCGCCTCCCAGTGAAGGCGCACCTTGTCCACGGCCACGCTGCGTGGCAGTTTCAGGATGACGTGCTGGCCATCCTTGTACTGGCTCGACCAACGCGTGGTGAGATCGCCGTCAACGAGGGCTGAGGGAGGGCCCTCGCTGGCAAATTTCATATTGGAGGAAGACGCCTCCACCTCGCACCCAAGGGCAGCATGGGAAATGCGAGTTGCCCCAGACTCCTTCGGCGCCGGTTGATCCATTGGCGGAGGCGGGGCAAGCGCAGTGTCCGCCTGTTTCGCAGGAGGAGCATCGGGCGTGATCGTTTGCGTCTGCGCAACAGGGACTGACGATGCGAGCTCATCCAGCGTGCCCTTGACAGGCGGCGGACGGGAATCCAATGCCGACGATGACGATTTTGGAGGGGACTGGGAAGCGCAACCCGAGGCCAGAAACAAAATTAGAGCCCGTACCCACATTGCGTCGCCGAATGGCGCAGGATTTTTCATGTCATCTTCCCGATGGCTCAGTAACTTCCGAGTTGCTTTGCAAGATCCACAATACGGCGGAAGTTTTCCAGGCTTACGCTCGACGGCACCGAATGATCCGAGGAGAAAATATAGCCTCCATTCTCCTTCAGAACCGGCACAACACGCCGCATTTCCGCTTCGATGGAGTCAATGTCATCCCACAGGACGGCATTGATTCCTCCATGCAGGGCAAGACGGTCGCCGTAGCGGCGTTTAATTTCCACTGGATTCATTCCAGCTTTCACTTCGAGGGGGTTCAGGCAATCAACGCCTATCTCGATAAGGTCCGATATGAAAGGTCTGACGTCGCCGCAGGAGTGAAGGTGAACTTTGATACCCTTCGCATGCGCCCAGTCGGCCGCCCGTTTGTGGACTGGCTTGAGTATCTGGCGGTACATGGAAAGCGAAAAAAACTGGTTGAACTTGTATCCCATGTCGTCCGGCCATGAAACTTCGTCGAATGTGTATCCAGCATCCCACACCATATCCAGCAGATCAAGACACACATCCAGTTCATGATTGAACATGTCAATACACCATTCCGGATCCTCCGCAAGGGCCATGAGAACTCTCTCGGTGCCCACGAACCACGAATGGGTGATGTCGAATCCGAACCAGAGATTGCCGCTGATCCAGCGGCCTTCACGACGCCACCTCGGATAATTTTCCTGCAGATGCTTCCAGTTCACGCGGTCCCTGGTCGGAACCATTCTGGCCTTTGCCATTTCCCATGATTTTCGGTCCGTGACCGTGAAGTTCAGGAACTCGGGCGTTGAAGCGGCATGACGCCAGTTTTTCATGGTAACGCCCCATGAGCTTGTGAAGACAGTGTATTCGTCGGTTTCCTCAATTACCTTGGCTTCGAACCGGGGACTGTTGTCAACACCGATTCCGGCCGTTTTGTCCAGTCCGAAGAAATCCACCCAATCCATGCCTTCTGGTAGGCCCTCCCGTTCCCATCGTTCGATCGTGGCTCGCCAGGGAGAATCTACAATGGGAATGCGGTCAGCCTCACGATGTTCATACATCCTCTGAAATCTTTCCCTGGATGTCATGCTGTTCATTGTTCGCATGCAGGATCAATGTGGTCTAAATCAAGGCTATTGCCAGAATCTCCTCCGCTTCCTTGCGACTCCTTACGTTCATTGAGAAGAGGAAATTCTTGTAGAGCGTCCCAAACTCCTTCTTCATTTTCAACAAAGTTTCCGCGCTGTCGATCCATATATACACCTTCTTCCCAGCTTCCAGCGTCTTGTGATAGAGCGGCCACCATCGCTTGTCCCAGCAGGGCTCAGCGCCGGCGCCAGGAGTCCATTGAATCATGTCCAGATTGCGAATTGAAAGAAGAAGATCGTGATGTGGGATGGCTCCAGGGCCGTCCCAGTGGTACATACAATACGAAACCCGCTCGCACATTTCGTTCAGCACTGGCACCATGAATTCCCCAAACATTTGCGGCGAAATCATCGCTGAAAAATCGCACTGAAACTTCGCCATTCGGCCCGGCGCCCATGCCCAGAAAACCGAACCTCCCACTTCATCCCTGTAAAGGTCGTAGAGGATGTCGTAAACATGGAAATACCGGTCGGTTATCTGCCTGAGGCACGAGCGGACCCATTCTGGACGCTCAACAAGGTCATACAGGAGTTCCTCCGTTCCGCGCATGGCTGCCAGAGTATCCAATCCCTCGATGAGATCGGGAAACTGAATCAGAAACTTGCCCCTTCCATGCTTCAGGAATTCTTTTCCCAGCCGGAGGCTGAAATCCCAGTAGAAATTATCCTTGCTGAACTCAAAACGCGCATCTTCCGGATTCCTGATGAAAGGCTCGCACCAGACCGTTCCCGGCATCTCGTGCCCGCGACACCCCAGGAACAAAGCAAGGCAGTTCGGCGCCAGATCGGGCGCGACGGTCGGCACTGCCTCGCCCAGATACCACGTTCCCACGCAAGCCCGCAATCCGAGGTTGACCCGATAATTGAAGTTAGTGGTGGAATACCCGGTAACCCAGCCAGGCGGTTCCGGCATGGCGGGTATGTTTTCCGCCGGAGTTTCACGCGGGGCGGTGATCTGGATGGCCGGCCTGCCAATGTCACCCCCATTCCACCAGACGGTCAGCCGTTCTCTCACCTCATCCATATCTGGCCTGTATGCAAGCCCGCTCATAGGCCGCCTCCCAGCGCTTGTCACGGACATCCCACTGGCTCGCCCTCGTTCGCTGCATCCGCCGAACGCGATTCGGACGCCGGTTCCAGTGTGCGCACTATCGCCGGAATTGAGCGCCAACCCAGCGACTTGCACGCCTCAAATCGCAAGTGCCCAGAAAGTATCTCGTATCCCTCTTCTCCGGGTATCTTCATCACAATGACAGGTTGAAGAAGGCCATTCACAGCGATGCTTCTGGCAAGCTGCTCCACATCCCGCGGATCAATAGAAGTGTCCGCCTTGTTCCTTATGGACGCCATCTCAATCTGACGCACCTCCTCCGCACAGCGATTTGCGGCGGCGTCGCTTTCTTTTCGGTCCATTTCGGCCACGCCGGCACGGAACGAGTATATGAAAGGAATGGCAAGGTCAACCGTCGGCGTTCTTTGAATCGCCTTGATGATTTCCTTGTTGATCTCATATGCGATCAGCGCCCGATCCGGAACATGCGTCTGATATCTGAGGCGCATGTAAACGCCATAATCGTACAAGTCCGACCTGATGTAAGGCTCCATGCCGGTGGCCTT
>CALETX010000364.1 GCA_937920455.1 uncultured bacterium | reverse complement strand
CCGATCCGCAAACAGGTCCAACTGCTGCTCCTTGATCCGGTTCTCACTCCCGCCTCGCCCGCAGCAGACATCGTAATATAGCTGCTGTGGATCGCCCTCCAGGTTGGTGGTCACATACGGAGGGTCGCTGCCCTAGTCAGTATATTCAGCCTTCACCAGCACCCCCCGCTACCGATCCCACGTAAGCGCGCTGTACCAGATATCCCAAAAAAGTCTCTGTTTCTTCCCAGTATATTCGTGCTGCTTACTCGCGCGACCGACAGCGGCTGCGCCATCTGCTTTATACGGCTGTTTTTCGCAAGTCATGTAATTGGAGTAAATACCGTGCCTATCGCACCACGGCGGCATCCACCGCCGAGAGAACCCGCTGCCGGTGCGAAAGATGATGCTCGCCTTTCGCCACGCTTTGCGAAACAGCTTCACGAAAAGCACAACAATCGCCCACGCGCGCCGCACCATGTAAACAGCGACTGTTTGACAAACCGAAGCGGTGTGCTAGTGTGTCGAGTCCTCTTGGAGAATTAACTCATATGGCAAGGATAATGGAAAAGAAGCAGTTGTCCGGTGAAGTGTTTATGATAAGGGTGCACGCTCCGCTGATCGCACAGGAACGCAAGGCCGGGCAATTCGTTATACTCCAGGTTGAGCCCATATTCGGGGAAAGAATTCCGCTTACAATAGCCGATGCCGACCCGGCCGCAGGCACTATCACCTTGGTTTTTCAGACCGTGGGCAAGACAACCCACGCCCTTGCCGAGCTGAATGAGGGCCAAGATATTCCCCACTTGTGCGGTCCACTAGGACGCCCAACCCACATCGAAAAGTTCGGGCTGGTCGTCTGCGTCGGAGGCGGAATCGGCGTTGCGCCTCTTCATCCTATCGCCAAGGCTCTTAAGCATGCCGGCAACAGATTGTCAGTCATCATGGGCGCCCGCTCGGCAAACCTCCTTATCTTTGAAAAAGAAATGTCAGCTCTCGCTGATGAAATTATCGTGTGCACAGACGATGGATCGCGTGGAAGGAAAGCTCTGGTTACCGAGCCTTTGAAGGAACTGTGCGTGAGGCCACAAAAGCCTGATCTGGTAGTGGCCATCGGACCGCCAATAATGATGAAGTTCTGCTCAGAGACGACTCGGCCTTTCGGTATTCCGACTGTCGTTTCCCTCAACACGATCATGATTGACGGCACGGGCATGTGCGGAGGATGTCGCGTCACGGTGGGGGGTAGAACGAAGTTCGTTTGCGTTGACGGCCCTGAATTCGACGGCCATCAGGTAGATTTCGACAACATGATGAAGCGGTTGGCAGCATACAGGAATCACGAAAACACGGCGCACGAAAAGTGCCATCTGGAAAAGGAGCTACGCGCCCTTAGAGAGACAGGCGCGGAGAAGACCTGATCATGAATGCAGAACGCGAACTGGATGCACCACATTCAACCCCCGAACAGTTGGGAAAAAGCGCAAAGGCGCTCCTCGCCAGACTTGAGCCACTGCACGCATCTCTCACACCAAAGGAGCGCCTCGCCATTCCAGTTCAGGAAATGCCGTCGCAGGATCCCATCTCGCGTCGCCACAATATGGATGAAGTTGCACTCGGCTATACGCCCGAACAGGCCCGCGTCGAGGCAATGCGATGCTTAAGATGCAAGAGCGCTCCATGCGTGAAGGGCTGTCCCGTGCGTATCAGGATACCAGACTTCGTTGCCTCCACCGCTGAAGGCAATTTTGCGGATGCGATCAAGATCATAAGAGAGAATAGCCTCCTCCCGGCCGTGTGCGGCAGGGTATGCCCGCAGGAAATTCAGTGCCAGAAGGAATGCACCGTTGGCAAGTCGCTAAAAAGCGTTGACAAGGCTGTCATGATAGGTCGCCTCGAGCGGTTCGTCGCCGACTGGGAAAGAGAAAACGGGCTGCAGAAGCCTCCTTTGGTGAAACCCGAAACAGGCAAGAAGGTCGCTGTCGTCGGCAGCGGCCCCGCCGGCATCACATGCGCTGCGGATGTGAGACGCGAAGGTCACGCTGTAACTATTTTCGAGGCGTTTCACAAAACCGGCGGTGTAATGGTGTACGGGATTCCAGAGTTCCGCCTCCCCAAGAGAATTGTCGAAAATGAAATCGGCATTCTTGAGTCTATGGGCGTGACGATAACCACCGATTTCGTCGTGGGCAGAACTCGCTCGCTGGCAGATCTGATGCAGAAGGACGGCTTTCATGCTGTCTTCGTTGGCTCAGGCGCGGGACTTCCAAAGTTCATGAATATTGAAGGGGAAAACCTGGTGGGAGTTTTCTCCGCAAATGAATACCTCACTCGCTCAAATCTGATGCGCGCATATGATGCCGAAAATGCCGATACGCCGATCATGCGGGCCAGGAAAGTCGCCGTCCTCGGCGGAGGCAACGTGGCCATGGATGCCGCCCGGACAGCAGTACGGCTCGGCGCGCAAGAAGTGCATCTCGTATATCGCAGAACCGAAGCCGAAATGCCTGCCAGAGTCGAGGAGGTGCGGCACGCCAAGGAAGAGGGAGTGATATTCCACATTCTGCAGAACGCCAAACGCCTGATCGGAGACGCCTCCGGACATGTCACAGCAATCGAGTGCCTTCGATACGAACTCGGTGACCCTGACGAGTCTGGCCGACGCCGACCTGTGGAAATACCCGGCAGCGAGTTCGTCATGCCTGTTGACGCTGTTATCGTTGCCATCGGCAACGAGTCCAATCCTCTAATCAGTCATACGACGCCGGGCCTCATCACAAACCGACACGGCAATATCGTGACCGACGAGACGGGCAAGACATCCATCGAGGGCGTCTATGCCGGAGGTGATATAGTGCTTGGCTCGGCAACAGTAATCCTTGCAATGGGTCAGGGCCGACGAGCAGCGGCGGCTATCAACCAAAGACTCGCCTGTTGACTGATCGTCCCTTCTCAGCTCGGCGAAGAACCGACTTCATGGGCAATACGCCACCACCCTGTAGAACCGCGCAAGGGCGTTCGTTGCGCTGACATCAACGAACATATTCAGAGGAGGGGTCGCTTCAATGCGCTCGGCGCCGGGCACCACCGTGAACTTTCCGGCGAGCAAATCGTCAGTGGCATCAACCCTGTAAATCTTTCCCTGGACACTAGCCCATTTGATCACCGGCATATCGGCGCACCCCACACCAGAGCCGATTGTCCCTTGTCCATATTCGGCGTTTTTTTCGATGAAAACTATCAGAGCGCTTTCCGTGTTGGATGAATCCGAGCCGGCAATATATTCACCCGTGTTGGGCATGCTGTCCCCGCCTGAATCGTCAAGCGCTGCAGACTCGACGTTTCCCTCATAGTCCAGACTCTCAGGCCCTTCCTCGGACGAGCCACTGTTCTCGGTCAAGTTTGAAGAAAAAACTGCACGCACCGTCTTGTCAGAGTCCATAAAGACAATGAGAGGATTACAAGTCGAGCTTTCCGGATCCACATCTCCCTCCCAATGATCAAGATGCCAATAAGGATCCGGCTCGGCCGTTATGACTACGCAGTCCCCTTCATTGAACCAGCCACTTTCACCAAGCACCGTCCCATGCTCTCCTGATTCGATGGCCAGCCAGTACCTGGGAGGCTCCGCCCCCTCATCGTCCAGACTCTCAGATCCTTCCTCGGGCGTGCCGCTGTTCTCGGTCAGGTTTGAAGAAAAAACTGCACGCACCGTCTTGTCAGAGTCCATGAAGACAATGAGAGGATTACAAGTCGAGTTTTCCGGATCCACATCTCCCTCCCAATGATCAAGATGCCAATAAGGATCCGGCTCGGCTGTTATCGCTACGCAGTCCCCTTCGTTGAACCAGCCACTTTCATCAAGCACTGTCCCGTGCTCTCCTGATTCGATGGCCAGCCAGTACCTGGGAGGGTCTTGTTCCTGAGCAACCAATCTATTCACAGGCACCACACAGGCAACGAAGAAGATTGCGGCAAGAAATCCGCTTAGCGACATCGCCAACATGTCAGACCTGACTTCACCGACGCCACCTGGCCCGTCAACACGCCTCCTTGCCGGTGATGCGACAACTTGCCGCGCTGGGATGCAGCATCCTTGCGATGGGTCTTCATCATTCATCGTGTCTTCTGAACTGAGAAGATTCAGCAGTCGCGTTTGGTCTTCCTGAGACTGATTCTTGAGATATTCTTCGCTTGAAAAATCAGACAGTGTGTTCAGCTTGCGGAGGATATCGTTCATTATAGTGACTGCCTTCTGGCACTCTTGGACCATAGACCTGGCGCTGGTCGGTTCAATGTCCTGCGTCTCAAGAAGATCTATGTAGGCGGTGATTACCGTGGCCGGCTGGCCAAGATAATGGCAAGTTGTTGCAAGGCTCTCGGCAATCGCCTTTTTACGCTCGGCATCAGCTATTTGATTTTTCTGCCTCTCTATGGTGGCTATCTTTTCGCGCAGTTCACCAAGGATAGTCTGTATGAGTTCATTCATACGCGCAAGATCGCTGTCTTCGATCGAAAGACGCCCTTGAAGAGAAACTTGCGGATCCTTCGCGATCTGCGCGAGATAGTCTCTGATCAATATCAGAGCCCTCGCATACTGAAACAGCATCAAATAACCCAACACACAGCACGAGGCAACGCTCGCCCATATTGCAATCCGTGCGCCTGCCGATGGTGTCCATGCGTTGAGATAGAGCCATGTTAGGACAGGCAGCACTGACGTCAGCGCCACAGCAAGAGCAAAATGTGCTTTGACACCACGAGATTTGATGCTCAGCGTCTCAGCAATCCTCTTCGCCGTGATGCTTGCCGCATGATGAACAGCTTTGACTGCGAACGGCAAGCCGACAGTCCTTTTGCGAAACGTCCTTATCAAGTCCACAAAAACGTCAAATGTGGCTGCCATCTCCTCCCTGGCCAGCTCACCAGCGCTGCTGCGCCTAACTGATGTGAGTGATGAGAGACAAACATCATTCCTGGATGTTTCACCGTCACCCTGTATCGTGTCTGTCGAATCCCTCGTCATCATAAATTTCCCCGATTAGTCCACACTTGCGCACTTTTTCTTGGGCAGCGCCTGTGCCAAACGGCAGGCCAGGATATATCTCTTTGCTCATCAAGGCGTTAACGTTTCTTTCCGAATGACTGACTGGCCCGTAGCGATGTATTTTATTGAAACGGTCTTGCTGCGGACCGTCTCATTTCGATACGTGCAGATGATCCACTAAATCAGACTGGAAGGACTCCAGAAGGAAAGTCGCGAGACGTTACCAAATGAAGCGCTGGACGATGCCAGAAACCTCTATCCGGCTGGCACTCAAGGTGCGGTCATCAGTTTCGCTTACGACTTGCTCTTTGGGTCTCGTAGAGGCATGCTGTTGACAAGATGAGGAACCATCGAACGTGGCTACTCAACAGGATATGCGGACTTCTTCTTGCAACAATGCCACTTTCCCCCACTGCCACCGCGTCCTGTCCGGCAGACGTAGCTGGAGCGGTAAGAAAAAGCGAAATAGAATCGCACCACAACAGTCTGTTCGCCCACGACGGAATGTGTCGCGGTTTTAGCGACGGCAATCCATTGCGCTGGCCTACAAATCAGCATGACGCGGCTCGCGACTACATAGCATCAGTTTTTTCCAACTCGTCTTTCCAGGTGATGCATCATCCTTTCTGGTTCAACAGAACCTATGATCCCATAACATACACCTATACCGGCGCCTGCAATATAATCGCATTCAAACAGGGCACAGACCCATCCGCAGGCTACTACATAGTCGGAGCGCACTACGATTCCGTGGACACGGGCCACGGAAAGTTTGTCAACAGTCCTGGAGCTGACGACAACGGGAGTGGTGTCGCAGGGCTTCTCGAGTTATCCCGCGTATTGAGCATGTTCTCGTTCAGGTCAAGCATCGCGCTTATAGCGTTTGACGCTGAGGAAAAAGGTCTCTATGGCTCAATCGCGTTCGTAGATGCCTTCACGACATCAACGTCCAACAATATCAACACTTCAGTTTCCAACATCTGGCGTGGCAATATCCGCGGCATGATCAGTATGGACATGATCGGATATAATCCAGACAAATCTTTTCAAGCTAGAGTATACGGCGGCAGTCCCGGAACCAGTCCGGTCAAAACGAATCTTGCAGCTGCCGCAGCAAGATACGGAGGCATTCAGACCTTTGATTCTGGCCGGAATAACGCAAGCGACCACGGACCGTTCTATATCACAACCCCATCCGTGGACTCCTGCGTGTTCATAGAATATCACCATAGCCTGAGCACAAATATCTACTATCATACGGTATCCGACTCTCTCGACAGGGTCGGATATATAGATCATGAGTTCGTCACACGAATGACCGCGTCGGTTGCCGGTTACCTTGCTGAGCAAGCACAGGTGGTGCCCACAGTTACCGTTATCGCGACGGATCCGTCAGCAAGTGAGCTTTCTGCAGACTCCGGCTGCTTTCTTTTCAGCCGGGACAGCACCAATGGCGATCTAGCGGTCTCGTACAACGTCGGCGGCACTGCAACGCCGGGCGAAGATTACTCCCCCTTGTCTGGTGTCGTCGTCATCTCAAACGGCGCATCTGACGCCGCGGTTAGTGTGTCACCTCTGCGCGATTCCCTTCCTGAAGGTGACGAGACGGTCTCAGTTTGCGTTCAACCACAGCCACATTATGGCGTCGGCGCGAATCCGACAGCCACCGTAACAGTTGCCGATACCCCATTCGATTCCTGGCGATTCACATGGTTTACCTCAGATGAGCTCACCAACAATCTCATAAGCGGAGACTATGCCGATCCTGATGCTGATGGATCTCCGAATCTTCTCGAATACGCGGTAGGCAGCAACCCACGTTCATCTGATGCAGTTCCGACGCTACGGCCAGCGATGAGTTCAGTATGGACTCAGG
Source organism: uncultured bacterium (assembly GCA_937920455.1). Taxonomy (GTDB): domain Bacteria; phylum Verrucomicrobiota; class Kiritimatiellia; order UBA8416; family CALETX01; genus CALETX01. Next base: position 684 of record CALETX010000364.1, on the reverse strand, counting down.
CTGTATTTGTTGTATATTACTCTCGACGCTGCGATCTGGCCGATGCCGCTCTGTTCCTGCAGGCGTGTACGAACCTGTTGGACGGCACATGGGCCGATGCTTCAAATCTTGTTGAGCAGACGTCGGTTGAGAGTAACGAGACTTATGAAACAATCAGGGCGAGACTTCTCGATCCGTGGGATGCCGCCAAGCAGCTTTTCATGCGCCTGCGGGCAAGAAGACCATAATTCCAGGCGGGGAAATTGCTCCCACTCTATATTCCCGCTTCCAATAGTGACGATCCTTCTATTGACGACGTTGCTCGGGCCAAGCCGCGCCGGCGAAGCCGATAACCCTCCTGCTCCCGATGCTCCAATCACATGGAGCAACCTGATGGCCGCGGTGGCATCGGTCGCAGATGACGAATTTCAGGCCGATCAAGCGCTCTCGGCCTTCGCCGGAAAAAAGGCGCGTTTGCCCGTCGAATTCATCAGAGTTGAAACCACCAAGGAAGGAACAAAACTTTTCCTGTATAAGTACACCGAAAGCAATATTGTATTCCATTGTTGGGCCAATCCCCTTGTGCGAATCCCGGCAGGTAAACACGGCACTATAAGTGGGCGAATCCGCAGCGCGAGATTCGTCGAAAGGGGTTTTCAGGACTCAACTTACAGCATCAGGATAGACGCCGATTTCTTTGCGCCT
>CALETX010000363.1 GCA_937920455.1 uncultured bacterium | reverse complement strand
CCCATGGCGAATCAACGATGCCAGGTCTTTCGTTCGGCTAAGGCTGAATTCATTTGTCCTGACCGAAAGTATGCAAGATGGAGCAAATTATTTCCGCGTGCCAAAGGAAATCTTGGTAAAGGGAATCAATGAAGTTGAGGTGGAATCTGATGCGCCTGTTCCGTCACGCATTGAATCCGAATTTCTTGATGCTGATGAGCCTGTGCTGATGGATTTTGGATTTGCGGCGGATCATTATCACGGGGCTTATGTGCTCATGACGAATAATTCGTGCTGGATGGAGAATAACGGTTTGGCGTTTAGAAGGGAAGGGTGGTTCCGCGCGCCTGTTCTGTGGGACAAAAACGAGGTGTCGTATCTTGAGCTTAGCATGGCTCCGTGGCGTGATTTCCGGCAAGGCTCCATGACCTTGTCCGCTTCTGTCGGAGACATTTGTGTTGCGGGCATGGCGAGACCTGAAGCTTTGCGCATCCGTCTCGTTCTTCCGCTTGGTGATGCTTCGAACGAGGGGGGATTTGCGCGTGTGAAAATGCAAGCTGTCTCAGAGTCGCCTGTGGCGGAACGTGGCGCGCGATCTGCTGAGCTGGATGTTGGGGAATTGCGTTGGGCGCGTCTGTATTGGTTCCCGCGGCGTGAATCTTTTGTTTTGCAACCCGGCGATCCTGCTTTCCAAGCGCTGAGCGAGGGATTTAACTGCGTTGAGAGACTGCCTGACGGCACAGCTTTCGCGTGGAGCATGGGCAATGGGAGGATACATGTTCCGATCGCGCATTCTCAAAGTTTGTCAGAGTTAATCGTCAGCATAAGCGAAGCCGCAGTGCCAGAGAGGTTGAGGCCGCTGCACGTGAGACTCAAATTTAACGGTGTCGAAATACCTGCGGAAAGAAAAGAAGGGGATGGAGATCGCATCGAGCTGCGGGCAAGGATCAAACCTGGGTTGGTGAGTCATATTGATAATATTCTTGAACTGATATCGCCGCCATGGACGCCTGCCGCTGAGAAAGGATTTCGAACGACGGACAGGCGGATTCTTGGATTAATGTTTCTCGGGATGACGCTGATCAACGCGGAATCAGGCGTCCTTTAGCCAGGCGGCGTAGCGTTTTGCGAGAACCGGCCAGTGATATTGTCTGGCGGTTTCAACTGCGGCATTAACGATTTTTTCGTCTGTGTGGTGCAGGGCTCGTTCGATTGCGGAAGCTAGCTGCTCACTGTCCGCTGGTTCAACGAGCCAACCATTGACTCCATCCGTGACCACGTCAGGTATTCCATTTACATTGCTCGCCACCACCTTTTTGCCGGCTGCCATAGCCTCCAGCAGCACGGTTGGCATGCCCTCGGTTTCGCCCTTCGAATCTACGATGGAAGGCACCACGAAAACGTCGCATTCTCTCATCATTTCCACTATCTTTTCGTGTGGTTGGGGCCCCGTAAATTGCACATTCTTGCCGATCAACGATAACCGGCCAGCGAGATTTTTGAGGTTTTGCTCAAGCATTCCTCCGCCGACGATCGTCAAGCTCAGACCTGGAAACCGGGCCAGCAAGTAAGGCATGGCGCGGATGAGATACTCCACGCCTTTCTTTTCAACCAGGCGTCCAACGAAAAGGATTTTTGTGGCTGATGGGCGTCTTGGAGAGGGCGTAGGGACAAAAAGATTTGCATCCACACCCATGCATGAGATCTGTGAGGGGAACTCCATTTGGGTAAGTTCTTGGAGGGAGGATCTGACATAAGAACTCTCGCATATTACCAGATCGCACCGGCGAACAATCGTCCTTGCGGTGGCTCGTCCGACACGGCGTGGTAAACGCTTGAGAGCGTACAATTCAGCGGCGTGAACATGGCAAACATGGCGGAATGTGGAGCGGCGCTTTGCCAAACCGGCTGTAAGTCCCTGAAAAAGGAGCCAATGCGAATTTACAACTGAGATTCGGTCTTTAGAGGCGATTTTGACAGTGGAGTGTAACTGAGCGGCAAGGAAAAAAGGCACCTGCAGCCACAACCACGGGGCGTTTCTGAGATTCTGGGATATGCCTGAGCCGTAGCATAGTGCTTGGCATTTTCTTGGGAAAAAGTACGCGAAACGGTGGATAAAAACACTTTCACGTCTGTCCTCGGCTGGGGCTTCTTTGGCTTGGGGCGCAAGAACATGAACTTCTGGAAAATAGAGCGTCAAATGGCGCGCCAGGTCCCACACGAAGCGGGGAGTGGCGTCGCCCGTCATAAGCGGGAAAGTTGACGTGCTTATCAACAGGCCGCCTTCATTCATTATGATTCATACTCCTCTGATTATTGATAACGCCTTCGATTATCGTTACGACAGCTCGATCCCAATCGAACGAATATCGCCTGGCTGCTGAAGCGCAAGCCATGCGCACATTCTCGGCATATGCCGCATTGTTGAAAAACATTTCGATTTTGTCGCGAAGATCTTTGGGATCGAGAGGATCGAAAAGCAGCGCTTCATTCCCCAGCACCTCGCGGTGTTCCTCGATTCGAGACGCAAGGCATGGCAAACCTGCTGCCAGCGCTTCTAGAAGGGAGTTTGACATGCCCTCGGACAGAGAAGGCAGAACGAAGAGGTCGCAAGCTCTGAGCAGTGCTGCGGGATCTTCGCGCCAGCCGGCGAAAGTTACGCGGCCGGTTGCGTCAAGGGAGTGGACGAGATTTTGCAGATCCGCCAGAGCAGGCCCGTCACCTATAAGCAGGAGATTGACCGGTGGATTGCTGATTTCTGCCACAGCTCTGATCAAGGTTGCTGCATTCTTGCCGGCGTCAAACCGCGCATGAAGCACGATTGTGGGCGCTGATGAGGAACGCGCGTTGGGCGCCGGGTGCATGATGCTCGAGCCCAGAGGAGGCAGGTCATTGGGCAAGACGGTCATTCTGCGGCGTATTTTTTCGCCATAGGCTCGCGCGAGGCGATTGGCAAGCGATTGGGAAACCGGAACGAGAAGGGAAGCATGCCTTATAACTAGACTTTCCACCAAGACGGCACTCATTCGCAAAACTGCGGGCATCTTTTTCAGCAGAGCTTCGGCGCGTTCGTCGGACCTTATGAAGACGACGAGGGGCTTACGGGTGAACCAACGGGCAATGATGAATGGCGCAGCGACATTGAGGTTGAACGCAAGCATTGCCTTCACGTCGTTGCGCCGTGCCAGTTTCAGCGCTTTCAAAGAGGCCGCCAAGTTGAACCACAACCAGAACAGAGGCGTCGTATGATCGGGCCGTTTTTGGGGCAATAAGCAGCGGAACGGCTGAATTGTTTCAAAATGAATGTGCCGATGACAGCAAGCTGGTGGAAAGCTGGAAATGAATTCTATGCTGGCGCCGGATTCCGCTACTGCTTTTACTGCTCGACATAAGCGTTTGCCCATTCCTGTAGGGCTGTAACGCGCGAGTACCGTTAAGATTGTGTATGGTGAAAGACATCCCTCGCTTTGTTTGTTCTCCTGGCGGGCTGCCGGGCATGTTTCGGCAGACGTTCTTTTTCCTGGGTCGCATGCGTCCGGCATCTGATTGGCGAACCAGTCTGGTATGGCTTGCCGGGACTGAGTTGTACCATGAAAGGTCAGCATAGTGGGGTTTCGACATGAATTCGGTCTGCAGAGTGGGACTAT
>CALETX010000362.1 GCA_937920455.1 uncultured bacterium | reverse complement strand
GTCATGGATTATGTCGCGCCCGCTGAGGACGTCAGGACTCAAGTGAAGGTTCACGGTGACGGATATGTCGTTCAGGCGGCAATACCGTGGGCTTTGATCGGTGTGAAGCCTGAGAAAGGTCTGGTGCTCAGGGCTGATTTTGGGGTAACGCATGGCGATCCGGGCGGAACGCGCACACGCCTTAGGACGCACTGGAACAATCAGCACACGGGCTTGGTGGATGACGCAGTCTTCGAGTTGCAGATGGAGCCGCGAAACTGGGGCGAAATAGAGCTGGAGTGAATCTCCACTGGGCGGTGACATCATGGGCGATGCGCCTGCTTTGCAACGTGCTAAGGAGCATCGGATATGCAGGCAGTATGCAGCCATGCGGCTGGATGGGCTTTCTTGCTATCCCGGACCGGAGGGATACCGGAAGTGGAACACATTTTACAGATCTGTCATCGCTGCGCAGCGCTACCTGCATGTTTGCGTCAGCGGCCCGATGTTGATTCAAAACAGCCGGCTGTGGAGGGACATTCATGAGGCGGTTCCGGGCGGTGAGAAGAGCAATAGCCATCGTTTTTATGGTGCCTTTCTTTGCTGTTGCCGAACCTCCGTTGGGCCCACTTGCGGTATCGCAGGAGAGAGCCTTCGACTCCGCGATCGGCGTTCAAGATATTGATCCTGAAGCCTCCGGCCGCTTTGACGGACATGGATTTGAATCCCTTGGTATCGAGCGAGCCAGAAAGCTTTTGCTGGCAGGTGGACAAGGGAGCTGGCCTGAACGCTTCAAAGATCAACAGCCTGGCAAGAGAGTCGTCTATTACCGCCTGGTATTCCGCAGGCCTGTTGTGCTGGGCTCGATGTTGGTCACGCCGATCGCGCGTGATGACGGGCAGTGGGATTTTGGTTTTCTCAGGAATGACGATCAGTTTCCTGGCGATCCGATACGCACAGGCGAGTGGGTCTACGTTGCCGGCAAAGAAATGGCAGGCACATATGATTGCATGTTTCCGGCCGGGACCACTACCAGAGCCGTTCTTTGCGTGCACAGAGCCTCGAACGACATGTCATCAGGCCTCCGCAAGTTGAGAATTTATCGCGCCAGACTTCAGAACATAACGCCTCTTGCCACGGCGCAGGCTCAGGAGTTTCCACGTTCGACGAATCCTGATGTGATTCTCAGCGGGGGGGAATGGGTTAACACCGCGCCGGACGATGAAGGCAGGATAGGAAGTCCACCGATCTCCAGCGTGGCGCCGTTGTGGTTCAACCTCGTGTGGGGAAAACCCATCAGGATCGTAGGAGCGCGGCTCCGAGGGACATTTTCAGACTATCAGCTTTCTGCATGGGTGGGGCCGCAGGGCGCTAACCCGGCTGTATCCAAGCCGAATCAATGGCGGCGACTGAACATTTCGGTATTGGAGCACATGCAATCGGACAAGGAAACGGAGGATATGGTGGTGTTTCCGGCGGTCGAAACACTGGCCCTCAGACTGACCATAAAAGAGACAACGCCGCCGAACCGACAAATTGTGCGGTTGGGAGAATTCGCTGTGTTTGCGGATATTGGCCAAGATCAGGCACTATCGAAGCAGGAGGAGGCACAGGAGCCGCCGTGCCGCATCTCGTACCGTCTCGCTACAAATGGGGTGGCGGCGCTGGTAATTGATGATGCCTCCGGCCGCCGGGTGCGCAACATGTTCGCACAGGTTGAACGCTCGGCAGGCGAGTACTCGGTGGCATGGGATTTGTGCGACGAGGACGGAAACACGGTTCCACCCGGCAGGTACACATGGCGCGCCATTTGTGCGCCTAGACTCGAACTGCTTTATGAGCTTACGGCATATCCGAATGTTGAGCAGCACTCCCCACAAAGCACGCCATGGAACAGGGGGCCCAGCGATGGGTGGCTGGCCAATCACGGAAACCAGTGCGCCGTGTGTGTGGTGAAAGACAAGGTTTACATCGGCGCGGGCGGAACCGAAGGCGGTCATGCGTTTATTGAGTGCGACTTCAACGGTGCAAAGCTGTGGGGCACGCCAGACGGCATGAGTCATTTGTTCACGGATGGCTCAATATTGTTTTGCCAGAGCGGCGAAAGGATCAGGCGCTGGGAAGAATCCGAACATCGTTGGCGTGATGTTCTCGAACTTAGAACCACCCCCACCAGAAAAGGGAAAGTTGTCGGGAGAGCTGCGAGAGACGGCCAGATATGGCTAGCATGGTTCGAAGAGATTCCGTTCCTCCAGAACGCTGCTGATATGGCCGATGTTGACGGCGAGCAATGCCTGCCGCGCGCACGCGAAATCATTCGGGGAGCGGGCGATTATGGCCTTGATCTTTATCCGAGACGCGATTTGTTGAGCCTGTTCCGTCTTGGCGGCTATATCAGCGGAGAACCCCGCACATATCTCTATATCGAGAGCACCGAAGGCCGGAGCCACAGGCAACACGCCATGCTGGTTTTCAAGAGGCCGGTTGCTGTTGGATCGCTGGTGTTTCCGAAGCATGAAGAATCATCCAACGTAACATTCCGCGTCAGCTTTCTGAAAAAGGATGCGGCAGAGACTCCGGATCCGAACAAAGAAGAGGACTGGGTCGCTCTCGACCTTGGCGCAATTGGAGCATGGAACTGCGTACCTTTCCCGGAACAAACCGTGACACGGGCTATAAGGCTGACATTCGATCGAGTGGATGATCTCCCGGGCGTGATTGAAGATTTCGACGGCGCCGCCGAACAGTTGGCTGAAACGAATCTCGGAGATACTGAAGGACGTGAAGGCCTGGATATTTCAGGCTCAAAACTGACGGCTTGGAAGGGGAG
>CALETX010000361.1 GCA_937920455.1 uncultured bacterium | reverse complement strand
GTTCATTAGCAAGAAGGCTAACTTTGTGGGCGGTGTCCATCGAGTCGTTTCCGCCTATGTAGAAGAAATAGCCCACCTTATGCGCCTGGAAGACATCCAGAATGCGGTCAAAATCCTCGTGCTGCGTTTCTCGAAGCTTGTATCGGCACGTCCCGATAACTCCTGCTGCAGGAGTAGTAGAAAGCAGCCGAACTTCTTTTTCAGACTCATTGGTGATGTCGAGGATTTCCTCCTTGAGCACTCCCTCGATACCATGCCAGGCCGCCAGGATGCGCCCGAAAACAGATGGATACGCCCGGCAACCTTCGATGATTCCGCGAAGGGAACTGTTGATTACCGGCGACGGTCCGCCGGATTGAGCGACGATGACGTTTTTAGTCAAGGCTTACCCTCCTTCAACTGTTTTGCTGATGACTGTCCTTTTATCAACAGGGTCAAATCTTAGGCGTCAGATTAGGCTGAATCAAGTCGGAGGGCATAAGGCAATGATACGACTGTTGTGCGTGGACGTTGACCTCAGGGAGGAGGCGAGACGGAATTTCGCCAAAAAATACCAATGCCCTGTTTTCGCGGTTTTTCATGAAGCGTTGGCGAATGTAAAGGCCGATGCCGCTTCAGTAGCGGCTCCCGACGCATTTCATGCGCCTTGTTCTATTGCCTCGATGAGGGCCGGGCTTGATGTGATCTGCGAAAAACCGATTGCCGCAACGTTAGATGATGCGCGCCACATGTGCGGAGTGGCGCAAAAGACTGGTCTTATGCTAATGATTCGTCATCAGCTCCGATGGTTGCCGTTGTACAATAAAGCCCGTGAACTGGTCAGCCGCGGAGAAATCGGCAAATTGCAATCGCTCGAATTAGACATGTCTGTTTTCAGCAATGTGTGCCGTGGCGGCTATCGCAGCAAGCTGCCGCACCTCATGCCGAAGGATCTGGGGATTCACCATCTGGACTTGATACGTTACCTGAAAGGAGCAGATGGCGAGATGCTCTGAGCCAGGTCATGCGCTCGAAAGAGGAAGGCTTGAGCGTCTCCACAACCACGCATTGCACTGGCGATTATTGAAATGAAGGGCGGTATTGCTGCCAGCTATCGCGGCACTATGAGAGGGCTCCACGACATAATCGGTCTTACTTGCGCGCCAAAATGACCGGCTGCCGCGGCTCGCTTCTCGTGACCGGCGACAAGTTGCTTCTGCAAACTTTTGCTGGCGTGGCCACGGGGAAGGCTGCTTGAGAAGTGCGCATGCCGCAATCCGCGCGCTGCTGGCATGACTTCGCAAGATCCGTTTCTGCGCGCAGGCCGACGCTCACGGACTGTACCGACAGCATCAAGTCCGTCGAGTTGTTGTATGCGGCGGTCAAATCGGCGGACACAGGACGGATAATAACACTGCGCTGATGATCGCAATCGCCAATGGACCAGGCTCGTGAGTTGAGCTCTAGTTGGCCTTGCGCCATGCGCGGATGTCATCTACCGCTTCAATCGGGCTGCCTTGGCCGCCAAAAACAAATTTCGCCATCTGGAGAATGGCCGGACCCTTGCCGTCTGGGATATTGAGCGACGCAACAGGAATTGCGCCGACACTTTTCCTGTCCACCGACAAAGCAACGCTGCCATCTTTCCATTCCAGATCGAAGTCATGCCAGCCGGTGGTAAGCTCCAGGTCTGAAGAAGCTTCGGGAGATGCCTCGCCCTGTTTCTGCGAGGCTCCGAGCCTCAAAACGACGATGGATAGTGCATCGTTCCCTTTAGGTCGGCTTTCCACGATGAGCGGCGGAGCGAGCGGCTTGATCTGGGGCGCTTGCATTGCCTGCGCAGTCGTATGCAGGATTACCCCGTGTTTGTTTTCTGCCAACTTTGCGCGAAAACTGAGACGGCCAGCGCGGTCGGACAGATTGAGATGAGACCAGAGCTGAATGCCTGAATCGCCTGTGGCTACAGCCTTGCCTCTGTCGCTTTCGACAAGAGTCGTCGCTCCGACCAGCATTTCACACCCTACAGCCTGGTCGGCATAGAGCGAGCCGGTGTCGAATGAGGCGACCAAAGACTGACCTTCTTCGAGGAGCCGGCGTTCGACGAGAAGGACAGCGGCAAAATCCCGATGTTCCACAGGCACAGTCAGACCGGCATCTGAGAGCGCGATCTCCTCTCCTGTCTCCGCGTTTACGGCAATGGTCTTTGCTCGGTTCAGTCCCAGCGCCTTCCAATCGATTTTCAGTTCGGCTGAGAGCGGCTGGCGCGCTTTGTTAACGACCCAGACAAGAGCACGGTCGTCGGTTTTGTGCACTGAAGCCACACAATCAGGGGTTACGCATTTGACAGGATTCTCGTGCTTCCAGTAGCCGAGAAAAGCCACATTGTCGAGGTGTAGCCTGCCCGCCTGGGCAATCGGGCCGTACCAGCGGACCTGCTCTGGCAGGATATCGTGGGCCATAACCCAGCCCACAAACTGATGTGTGTGTTTTGGTTCCCATTGTGTGGGATGGCGCTGGGATTGACACATCATTATGGTAGTTGCTCCGTTGCAGACCGGACTGCCGATGGCTCTCATTCTGCCGGCGGGAAGCACTTCAATATAGTCGAATTCCTCGTTGGTTGGTTCAACGTTTTCACCTTCCATAAGGATATCGCCGTACCAGGCGTGATAGGCGGCTCCACTGCTTATATGCAGCCAGATGTTAGGCCGCGGAACGCCTTCCTGGTGGAACATGATCATCATCCTCTTGAAGTATTCGCGAAGCCCTGTGTATGTGTAACCCGGCTGGACGCGGCCGTCCGGCTTGACGTACGCTCCGCCGGTGAGGGGGTTTCGGTCAGAGCCGATGTAGTTTTCGTCAACATACAGGCCCTTGAATCCGGCCTCGCGTACCCATCGCCGATAATGCCAGACACGGAAATCAGTTTGTCCTTTGCCTTGACAAACATCGGCGCTGCCGAACACGCCAGGCATTTCTCCCCAGTCAACGACAAAGGATGAAAAATCGCGGCCTTCGTAGTCAGAATATCTTCCGATCGAATGCGCAATCGAACCGACCATTGGGCGATGATCGCTGCGCATGCCGGGTTGTCGAAGTGTTTTGGCGGATCTTTCCATACTTCTTGGGAAGGGGCTGCAGTAGTATGGCCACAAGACCGCCCAGTCCGCGTCGGTCCAGAAATGGGTGAAACGTGCCCCGGGATAATCGTTCTTATTTTGAGCGCAGATGATTGCCCGGAAGCCGGGCACGAGCGGTCTGGACGGAAAAGTCATCCACCCATACCGAACAGTTGTTGGCTGTGTCAAGAGGGTGGGCACTTCAATGAATCGAACTTTCAATATCACCTTGCCACCCTCCCGGATTATTTCCTGGGTTGGGATTTTCCGTTCTTCTTCAGTAATCCATCCTTTGTCGTTATCAGCAAACCATAGGAAGGCGCGCTCGCTGTTAGACAGCCAGATGTAGGGGACAAAGTCGCCTATCAGCATACCTGATCCCGTCTGCTGGCTGGTCCAGCGGTCCGGAGTCGCGTCGTGAACGGCGGCCCAGCCGCCTGCGGTTGAACAGAAATGGGTGGCCTCTTCTTCAGGCAGCACGAGTTCCCAATAAAGCTCATCAATCTTTACGCCGGTTTTCTGGCGCGGAGAAATGGTCAAATCGGAAATGATGAAACCGTCAAACTCCAGACGGCTCCTGGCAGAGAACAGGATATTACCGGTTTCGCCTGAACCGGAGAATTCCGTCCAAGCTTCGACTGACTTTTCAATCTTTGGCTGCCTGGCGGATACGGTTGTTTCCTGTCCATTGACGACGGCCACAAGTCGCATTGAATGTATTTGGGAGACGGCGCCATTCTTTACTGACTTCGCGCAAGCAAGGCCATCAAGGTCCAGAACTCTATTCCACACTTGAAATCCGTTCTTTCCTGAGCGGACCGGAGTCCATGGAGGTATTACTTTTTCGGTAATGCCCACATCGTTATTCTGCCACGAGAACTTGTGGCGGAGCAGTTTGACTTCCTGCACATCGGTGGCGATGAGGTTGCCCTCCGAGTCGAAAACCGATGTCTCAACTGCTAAAGTTCGGGGATCCGGTCCTTTGGATAATTCAGGCAGAGGTTCCTCTTTGGGTTCTTCAGGAGGGATTGGCTCGGGACCAGCTTTTTCGGGATCTCTGGCTTTTCTCTCTTCCCACAGTTTTTTTGCGTTCTGATATGCTTCAAGTTGTCCCTTATAAATAGCCATAGCATCATGTCGAGCTTCTCGAAGAGCCTTGATCTGAGCGGCCAGCGCATCGTCTTTGGTGTGATCCCAAACAGGTACTTCTATATCGCCCAGCGTGACAAACGCTGATGAATACCATTCTCTAAAGGACGGCAGATCGGCAGCTAGAATCTGCTTATTGTTTTGAGTGGGATCCAGCACTCTCATAGTGGCGCGCGCAACTTCAGAACGACGGGGCAAATTCAGGATATCGGCGCGTACGACTAGCGAATGGCTTTCGGGGCCGTATCGTACCCATGTGGAGAGGGGTTTTGGATCGGGTGCGTCGGCCGGTTTTTCGGGTCTGGTCCATTTCCAGCCCGACACAGTGTACGGGAAACTCTGTCGAAAGATGATTTGATCCTCGGATTGGACTGTGAGTGTGAGTACGCCGTTTTTCTTGTCGGATTTACTGTCAAGTGTGGGGACTTCACCTTCCAGCAGCATTGCATGTTTGGCCCCAGGCTGGAGGGAGATTGGGTTCACATTCACAATATCTGAAGGTTGGCCGGGGATCTTTGAGGAG
>CALETX010000360.1 GCA_937920455.1 uncultured bacterium | reverse complement strand
CCCCAGCGGCGACCACGACAACAACAGCTCAGCCAACGGCAACCCCAACGGCAACCACAGAAGCAAGCGGCGCACGACCAGACACCATACCATTTGAGTTGCGCGAGGCCGAGGAACAGTGCTATGAGAATTTTGACCAAGATCCAATGCCACAATGCACCGACCCGGTCTCCGAGCTCCTCATGTGGCATTATTGTCTTGGCCACACCCCATTTTCACACATCCAAGGCATGGCAAAACATGGGGATTTGCCAAAGCGACTCTCCGAGTGTCGCGTCCCCATTTGCTCGGCTTGCAGACTCGGAAAGGCCACAAAGATCCCATGGCGCAACAAAGGAAAGGGAAATGCTGGAAAATTGATCCAAGCCACCATCCCAGGGCAATGTGTCTCTGTCGATCAAATGGAATCAACAACGCCCGGACTCATCGGGCAAATGCGCGGCTGGATAACCAAGGTACGATACAAGCACTCAACCATATTCGTGGACCATTTCTCGGACCTCACATACGTCCATCACCAACAAACGCTGACCTCTGAAGAGACCGTAGCAGCAAAACGAGCTTTTGAGGCGCCCACAACATGGGAGTGAAGGTGTCTCATTACCACGCAGACAATGGCAGATTTGCGGATAACGGATTCCTGGGCGACGTCGCTCGGAACAATCAAACCATTTCCTTTTGCGGAGTAAATGCCCATTTCCAAAATGGCAGAGCAGAGAAGAGAATCAGAGACCTACAAGAGGATGCACGCACTGTGATCATCCACACCCGCCAACGATGGCCACGAGCCATCGCCGCGGCACTCTGGCCATATGCCCTTCGCAACTGCAACGACATCCGCAACTCAATCAAGTCTCGTGGCAAGGATGCTTCACCACTCCAGCTGTTCTCACGTTCCCAAGCCCTGGTCAAAATCAAACATTTTCACCCATTTGGGTGTCCGACGCATGTCCTACACAGCGAACTCGCTTCCGGAAAGACACTAGCACGTTGGGAGACACGCTCCAGAGTGGGACTGTACCTTGGCCTCTCGCCGCGTCACGCACGATCCGTTGCTCTCGTTCTCAATCTGGAAACGGGACATGTATCACCGCAATTTCATGTACGTTACGATGACCTGTTTGAAACACTAAAAGGAGGGACAGTCCCGAAGAGCCAATGGCAGGAGAAATGTTACTTTACAGGAGCCTCGTCGGCAAAACAGCGCAAAAGAAAGACCATACCTCCGCCACCGACTGGCAACAACCATACGAACCCACCAGTGGACGATCGGGAAGATCTGCATCGCACACCATCAGAACCCGGTGACAACGACTCAGCAGAGGCAGAAATTGACATGGAGCCGGACGAGCAACAGCCAGTGGTCCAAGCAGAAGCAAATGCACCGTCCGAGCCAACATTGGTGACAGACACCGACGCGGGTGCACCAACCGCTACCACTAGGTCCGGACCGTAAGGATGACACAGCGGATGGCAGAATCAATCCAACAGCGCGACGCGGGATTGGTCTCCTATGCAACGGTTGCTCACGAGGTACTCGACACGGAAATCTACCTGGTAACAGACCCAGATGCAGAGACAGACGACCCCATTGCCTACGCCATGAAAGCATCCAGTGACCCTGACACAATGTATTACCACAAAGCGATGAAGGCACCTGATGCTCGTCAATTCCGGGATGCCATGCTGCAGGAAGTACAGGCTCATACTTCGCGGAAGCACTGGAAGTTCATTGAAAAGGCCAGTGTTCTGAAAGGAGAGATAATTTTGCCAGCGGTGTGGGCCATGCGACGAAAGCGGCGAATTGCGACACGACAAGTATACAAATGGAAGAGCCGCTTGAACTTGGGAGGCCACAAGATGGTGAAGGGCAAACACTATGGGGAGACATACGCGCCCGTAGTGATGTGGACAATCATCCGGCTCCTCCTGACATTGGCAATCCTTTTCCACTGGCATTCCAGGCAGATTGACTTTGTGTTGGCATATCCGCAAGCAGATATCTTGCGTCCGACGTTCATGGAGTTGCCCAGGGGAGTCAAGCTGCCCGGCTATCAACGCAACAAGCACTGCATCCAAGTGCTGAAAAATATTTATGGTGGCAAGGACTCCGGAAGGACATGGTTCCTACACTTGAAAAAGGGACTTGAAGAACTGGGCTTCGTGCAATCCAGGTATGACGAGTGTGTTTTCTTCCGCGGAACCACCATATTCATGGTCTACACAGATGATGGAATATTCCTGGACCCGTATAAGGCCAACGTGGACAAGTGCCTCAAGGATATGGAAGGGAAGTTCATCATCGAGGATCAAGGAAACTTAGCCGATTACCTCGGGGTCCAAGTGAGCACCCACGGAGATGGCACAATGTCCCTCACGCAGCCACATCTCATCGATAACATTCTGATGGACCTCGGACTATTGGGCAATGACGGACAACCAAAAGCAAATGCCAAAGGACGCGATACACCAGCCCAGACCACGGTACTGATTGAACCTGATCTTAATGGGGCAGACTTTGATTACGACTGGGACTATCGATCGGTCATCGGGAAACTCAACTTCCTGGAGAAATCAACACGTTTTGACATCGCATACGCGGTACACCAGTGTGCGCGATTCTCCCACAATCCAAAGCGTTCACATGGGGAGGCAGTGAAGCGAATCGGACGATACCTGCTCGCAACAAGGAAAAAAGGGTACACAATCAACCCAGACATGTCCAAGACGTTCGATTGCTGGGTTGATGCGGACTTTTGCGGCTTGTGGAATCGTCGAACGGCACCACGCGACCCGAACACAGCGCGTTCCCGGACTGGATTTATTCTTCAATATGCAGGAGTCCCCTTATACTGGCAATCCAAGTTACAGACTCAGATTGCGCTATCGACCGCCGAAAGTGAATTGATCGCATTGTCCCACGCGCTGCGACATGCAAAATATCTCATGTTCTTCCTCGGAGAACTACAACAACAAAAGATCAAGGTCCATCCGACACCTACAGTACACTGTCGGGTATTTGAAGACAATGCAGCTGCTCTTGAAATTGCCCGTGTCCCAAAACTGAGACCCCGAACAAGGCACATCAATGTGATCTACCATCACTTTAGAGATGAGGTCGCGAACAAACAAATCCAACTGAACGCCATTGGCTCCAAGGATCAATATGCGGACACTCTAACAAAGGCAACCCCTTCGTCCACTCTCAAGCGGCACCGCCGCTACATCATGGGCTGGTAAATGTTGGCAGCAACCAAGTGGGGGAGTGTGACTATTTCAGACTTTCATGTGCCTCCACGTGCGCACTTGCACTTGGTTGGCACCCAACAGGATACCAGCAGCCCAGTGACCCAACTTTTAGCATCCAAAGGATGATCATACTATATAAGCCTGCTCCAAAGGAGCTTTAGGACAGCACGATAATGCTACTCATAACTTTAGTTTCAGAAAACCTCTTGAAAAGCTTATGCTCTCTTTCTCAATCTGCTGCATTCTTTTCATTTTCACAGTGCGCTAACTAGAAATGACAAGAGAAGTACACAATACAGCAAAACAATCAATGTGTGAAGATGATCTACAAATAATGACATCCGGTTCACACAAGAACAACATCTTAGTCACAGGAGGAATTAAATTCATTGAGCAAAGGGTTAATTGTTGGTTGTAGTTGTCAATAAGGAGATTGTGTATTGTTCCGCAATTTTGAAGTCGTTCTGCAATCTTGCCGATCGTTCCGCAATCTTGCCGATCGTGCCGCAATCTTGCCAATCGTGCCACAATTTTGCCAATCGTACCGCAATCTTGCCAAT
>CALETX010000359.1 GCA_937920455.1 uncultured bacterium | reverse complement strand
ATGGTGGCGCATTGCGTCAGAGCATGGTTTTGTGTACGTGCCCAGGGAAACAGCCAAGCCCCTCCTATTTGGTCTCATTCTTTCCGGCATACTGGCGGCCGTACTGCCGGATGACTTCTTTGCCGATCGCCTTGGCAGCGGGCCTTTGGCGGTTCTGGCGATGATGCTTCTGGGGATTCCGGTATATGTGTGCGCCACCGCATCCGTCCCCGTAGCTGCGGTTCTCATACTCAAAGGTGTGTCTCCCGGCGCCGCGCTTGCATTCCTGATATCAGGGCCTGCGACCAATATGGCAACTATGGCCATGATATGGACATCCCTCGGACCCCGTTGCCTTGCTGCATATCTCGGCACCATCGGTTTGACAGCTTTTGGACTGGGTCTTCTCTTTGACGCCCTCCCTTTCACCCACCAGGTCCAGAGCGCCGCCGCCCTTGTCTGTCATAACTCCATCTCTCCAGCAGGCATCATTTCGACAATTCTACTGGCAATATTGCTTGTTCCCGCCATTTGGCATGACGCCAGCCGGTTTATCATCAATCACCGTCGTTCCGGCCATCGCATCTCGAAAGAAGACCAGCTAACGCTGACAATCGAGGGTATATCATGTGATCGCTGTGCATCAGCGATAGAGTCAGCTCTGTTGAAGTGCGCCGGAGTGTCTCACGTTCTAATCAATCGCCCAAGCGGAATAGCGTCAATCAAGGGACGGGAGATGAACCTCACTGAAATAACGAATGCAGTGAGAAAAGCTGGCTACACGGTTCTGCATATCACTCCCATCTCAGGGACTCCGCAGGCGGAATGCCGGCCGCCAGTCGCGCAGGCACCCATGCGGAACAACCACCAAGCAGAATCCCGAGCAATATCGGCGCCAGCGCCACATGAGTCTTGAAACGAAGAGGCATTGGATACGCCTCCCCAACCATTGCAGTTATCGCGAAACCGATCGCCACCCCTATGAGCGCCGCAACGAGGCCAGACACGCATCCCTCGCATATGAACAGTTCCAGAATGTCCCGGGATGTCGCGCCAAGAGATCTCCGCAGTCCAATCTCAGCAACCCTTGACCTCACGTTTGCCATCATGAGAATAGCCAAGACCACCGAGCCCAGCCCCAATCCAACCACAGCCGCTCCCCCTGCAAATGCAACAAGAGACTTTCGAGCGGAACGAACCTCCTTGAGGAGAACGTCGGGAGTGACAAAAATCAATTCTCTCTGGCTGTTTCTGTTCTGCTCAAGAAGGCGTCTTGACGATATCACAGATGACTCCATGTTCTGGCCATCCTGGACTGCAACAAGAATACTGTCCAACATTTCAGATTCCCAGTCGCGTCCACCAAGCCAGAACATGGCTGTTGTATAGGGAATCCAAACTCTAAGATTGGCCATTTCCTTGCCATCCACTACACCGGACCTACCAGCGACAATCCCCGCAACATCAAACGGTGCGCCTCCCATCAACAAGGTCCGTCCAGGCTCAAGTCCCAGCCTCGAGGCTAGTGAGGCGCTAACAACGGCGCATCTCCTGGCCCTCAGCACGTCCATCCTGTCGAACAGCCTCCCTGATACAGGCGCACCTTTGCCCCACCGCGGATATTTGTGGTCCGTTCCCACAACTTCAACCTGCCCCACGCCCTCAATACGTTCCATCGTCCGGAAAACGGGTGATACTGCGCATTTTTCAAGATTCGCCGATAGAGCACGCAAATCCGCTGCGGTCAAACCCTTGCCCTCACTCCGCGATTGTTCAAGCGGCGCTGCGCATATTTCAAAGACATTAACGCCAAAATCCTGCAGCATGGCATTGGCACGATGCCGAAGTCCTGAAAGACCAGAAAGAAGAAAAGTCAGCGCGGCCATGCCTAACGAAGCCACCAGCACAGGAACAACGGCCTGCGCAGGACGAGCAGCCGCATTCTGCCATATATCGAGGCATGTATTGCGCACATCGCCGATCATTCTTGCCCAGCATCCCCCATGCGGCCCCCCACGCATACAATGTGCCTTGTTGCATGCGAAAGCAGTCTTTCGTTGTGAGTGGCCATGATCACGGTGAGACCCTTTCCATGCAGCGTACCCAAAGTCTCCATCACTCGATCTGCCGACTCGGAATCCAGATTGCCGGTTGGCTCATCCGCAAGCAGGATCGCAGGCTCCAGGACAACCGCCCTTGCAATTGCAACACGCTGCATTTCGCCAACCGAAAGGGCGTAAGCCCTCTTTGCCGATATCTCCTTGAGACCCATCGCTTCAAGGGCCATCCTCGACCGGTCCAGAGCTTCCCTCCGTGATATTTTTGAATACCGAAATCGAAATGCGACATTTTCAATGGCGCTCAGATGCCCAAGTAAATGAAACCGCTGAAAAATCATGCCGATGCGAACAGCTCTAATCCGGGCCGCTGTGTCTTCGTCCATCTCGCTGGCGTCCCGGCCCTCAAATACCACAGTTCCGGACGTAGGTCTGTCCAGAAGAGCTGCAAGATGGAGAAACGTACTTTTGCCAGAGCCTGACGGCCCGGTGATCATGACAAATTCGCCTCTGTGAATCTCGATGTTCACACTGCGGAGAGCATGCACAATCCCGCCTGGAGACGCATATGACTTTGTAACACATCTCATTTCAAGAATGGCACAAGTCATTTGAGGCAGACACGGTCTCCTGGTTTTGCTCCACCCAAAACCTCATAATTTCTGTCGTCAAAAGCGCCAAGCTCGAGTCTGACCTTCTTGACCCCCCGATCCGTCTTAATCAAGCAGAATGGCGTATCCCCCTCCCACCAGACTGCCAGCCTAGGAATCAATGGCACATTTCGCCTTTGCTCTGATAATACCCGCACATGAACGCTCATTCCCGGCCTAAGAACCGCCCGCCATTCCTCAAGAGCGATGGTGACAGGAAAAAATTTCTGTCCGCCGGGCCAGCCTGGAACCCGCCGCGCTGTTGTGCCCACTGATTCGACTCTTCCCCTGAGCTCCAACCGCGGCAGCGCGAGAGGAGTGACCAGAGCCTCCGCGCCGGGCGCCACACAAGTGATCTCTGATTCTGCTACTTCACATCTGACGACAAGATTGCTCATGTCGGAAATCGTCAAGAAGGGCTGATTTCTGAAAATTGTGTCGCCCACCCTTGCTGCGCGGAATTCCCCACCGATCGAAATAAGTTTCCATGTCAACGTGCCTGCGACCGGAGCACGGATCACCGCATTTGAGATCTGCCTCCTGGCCAGATTCAGTTCCTGTTCGGCAGATTTCACTGCCGCTGCCGCGCGTTCAACTGCCGAGGGATGCAGATACAGGCGGGTAAGGCTTTCCTGATTCAGAAGGGCGGCAAGCGCCTGCCGCGCCGACCCGCAACGTGCCTCAGCACTCGTAACCTCGCCTGACGAGACAAGATTCTCGGCCGCAAGCTGCCGAAAATCCGCCACGGCCCGCTCCTCCTCAGCGACGCGGCTGGATGCTTCAGATATCCGGTTCGATATTTCCTGGAGTTCAAGAGGCAACTTTGCGCTGACAAGCGCGTTGTATTCCGCCAGCGCAAGCCTGTAATCACGCTCGAGACGCATGACATCCCGCTCCCACTGTGAAGAGTCAAATCGCGCAATAACGTCTCCTTCGTTCACAGCAGAGCCGTCCTGGCTGATCTCCACCAATACAGCCGGCGCATCCAGCGCGGGAAAAACATCCCTGACATCGCGGGATTCAAGAGCCCCCCGCAAAAAAAGCCACGTCTCGATATCCCCTAATCTTATCTGGTGCTCAGGCCGCTGTTCTCTTGCACAACCGGCACAAAACAGACCAAAGAGCAGCAAGACCATAATTAGACCGCGACACAGCGTCCCTGCGCATGCGACCTTCTGCGTCTCCCTCACAATTCAGCCCCCGCTTCCATGAATGGAAAACTTCATCATTTTT
>CALETX010000358.1 GCA_937920455.1 uncultured bacterium | reverse complement strand
GCAAGGAAATATGTGGTTTTCCGGTCCTGGGCGAAATCCAATGTGCATTCGTTTTCATGGTCCTCCGCTTTATGTTCGGTTGCATGTCATGTGGCTCTTTTCAGCGTACTGTTGATAAACGCGCCCATGACACGCACGACTGCCGTCGGCCCGGAATCTGACGAGTTTGTGCCGGTGGCGGTTGCAATCGGGCCGGCAGTTCAAGCGCAAGTTGAAAATGTCGCTGCGGCAGAGAAAATAGATGTGGAGGAACAGGTGGAATGCGAGATGGCCCAATCGGCCGGAGACGTGGATGCGGATCAGAAAGAACCGTTGGTGGATCAGGTGGCCTTGACCGAGCCTCTCATGGAATCTTCATCAGAGTCCGACATTGGAGATCATGCCGATCTCATTGCGGCGGAGCCGGTAGTGACGGAGCAGAAGTTTGAGGAACACGGTCAGCACATGGTTCACGCTCCTGACCCTCCAGAAAGATACAGCGAAACCGCTTACGGAACTTCAGAGACTGCTATGCCGGATATGTCTGCTGTTCTGGAGAGTGTGATTGAGGCGTCCAACTACTGGCGAGTGGTAAGGTCGAGGATAGCAGACGCGATCCGATATCCCGACGCGGCGAAGCGCCGCAATGTGGAGGGCGGAGTCAGCCTCAGACTCTCTATCGGTGGGGATGGCGCCATAAGGGAGATGGCAGTCAACCATGACGCGCCAAGAATGCTCGCGGCTGCCTGCCTGGCAGCGGCGCGTCGCGCCGCCCCATTTCCGAAACCGCCGGAGGGATTTGCAGCGCTGAGCGGGGACATCTCGTTCAGGTTTCAACTTCTGGACGCTGAAAAAACACACTGAGTGGGCATGAAGGGAGGCATCTGGGTGAACACGGAAAGAATAGACGCATGTTGGCATCGGCAGGGATTTTTTGCGGTGGTAACGAAAGTCGGTATTCCCAGGGCAGCGTTCGTGCTTTTTGTGATGCTTTCGGGACAGGCGCCATGCCAAACAGGAATTGGCGCAGACGAACGCCAGACGCAGGAAATCGTGGTGACAGCAACCCGAGTACCATCCGACGTGCAATCCATTCCATCTGTTGTGCACAGTCTGGATATTCAGCGGGAGGCTACTGAAACTGCAGCCAGGACCATGCCTGAGATACTTAAGGGGATACCGTCTGTGCTGATTCAAAAGACTTCGTATGGGCAGGGTTCTCCATATCTGAGAGGCTTCACGGGATTCCGCACGTTGTGTTTAATTGATGGTATAAGACTCAACAACTCGGTCTTTCGAGAGGGGCCCAACCAGTACTGGAACACGGTTGACCCTTTTGGCATTCGCGCAGCTGAGGTGGTCATGGGCCCTGGGTCAACGCTGTACGGCAGCGATGCTGTGGGCGGCACTTTGAACGCGCTTACGATCGAGCCACCCGCTCCATACGCTGAGAAAAGGTGGACCACCACGTTGATATATCGCGGAGCAACTGCGGAAAAGTCGCATATGGGGCGCGTTACTGTCGCAGGGCGGCCTGCGGAATCGCTGGGATTTATCGGCGGAGCCAGCGTAAAAAGTTTTGGAGATCTGCGCGGAGGCAAGAATGTTGGCGAACAGCCCATGACAGGCTACGACGAGGGGGCTTATGATACGCGTTTCGATTATGCAATTGGAGAAAATGCCTTTCTGACCATTGCTCATCAGGGGTTGAGTCAGGATGATGTTTGGCGTACGCATCGGACGATCTATGGCATTCGGTGGCGAGGATTGACCAACGGTGATGACAAGGTTCATTTTTTTGACCAGTCGAGGGCACTCACCTATGCCCGCTTTTCCGCTGAGATGATTGATGGCCCGATCAACGACTTTCAACTGACTTTATCCCGTCACGCACAGGCTGAGGACCAGTACCGCGTCAGAAAAGACTCGTCCAGCGACAGGCAGGGATTCGATGTGGTGACATGGGGAGCAGGCATACAGATGCGGTCAGAGACACCGGCCGGCGCGATGGTGTACGGAGGGGAATTTTATCGCGACTATGTTGACACGTATGCGCTGCGCTGGAAGCCGGATGGGTCCTTTGCCAAGTCAGAGATACAAGGGCCTGTTGCTGACGATGCGTTGTATGATTTCGTCGGGGTTTACTTGGAAGACAATGTTGAAGTATTTGGCGGCCGCATCAACCTCATTCCGGGAGCGCGTTACAGCTACGCCAGGGCTGACGCCGCAAGGGTAAGGGATCCGGTCACCGGCTCGTCCCTCAGCATAAAGGACGAGTGGGATTCGGCGGTCGGATCATTACGCGCGGTTTATTCACTGGCTCAAGATAATAATGGATGGGTTGTCTTTGCCGGGGTGGGGCAGGGTTTTAGGGCGCCAAACCTGTCGGACCTGTCCCGTTTTGACATGGCCCGGTCCAACGAAATAGAAACTCCCTCTCCTGGGCTTAAGCCGGAGCGATATGTGACATGGGACGCAGGGCTGAAAATCAGACTTGAAAGAGTTTCGGCACAGATGGCGGGCTACTATACAGCGATTGATGACATGATTACCCGAACACCCACCGGAAGGATGATTGAAGATGCAGTTGAGGTTACGAAGCTGAACTCTGGAGATGGCTACATTCGCGGACTTGAACTCGACGCGCGCTATATGCTTCTGGCAGGATGGTCGCTGAGATTTTCTGGTGCGCTCATGGAAGGGGAGGTGGACACATATTCTACTTCCATAGCCGCTGCCGGCAAAGAGCCGATCAGCCGCCTCATGCCTCCTTCGATGCAGACAGGCATCAGATGGGATGCTTCGAATGGCAAACTGTGGTGGGAGCTTGATTGCGCGGCAGCGGACAAGGCCGACAGGCTTTCGCCAGATGACAAGCGTGATACTCAACGCATACCGCCGGGCGGCACGCCGGGATATGCAGTGTTTCATGCGAGAGCTGGGGGAAGACTGCGGGCCGGGCTCAAAGTGGGCGTTTCAGTTGAAAACATTTTCGACAAAGATTATAGAATTCACGGGTCAGGGGTGAACGAACCTGGACGCAATTTCCTTTTTACGGCATCCTGTGATTTTTGACCATGAGAGCTGGCGCATGAGAATGGGACGAGCAATTGCAATGGTGGTTGCGGGATTTGTTGGAGGATGGCTTGCCGCGCAGCCTACTCTTCTGAACGCCGGAGAGCAGCAGAATGTTGAAGAATCTGCAAGGAGCGCTCTCAGACGCGGACTAGACTGGCTCAAGAGTGTTCAGCGTGCTGATGGGTCTTGGTCTGACACGAATTTCCCAGCTCTCACGGCTCTTGGTTTGTGGGCTTTTGCCAGGAGTGATCATCCTGACCGGGCGGAGGTATGCGGCAAAGCCGCGGAGTTTATTGCCTCCTATGCACAGCCCGACGGCGGCATATACAAGCGGCCCACCGGCGGTCGGGGCAGCGGTGGGCTTTCGGTTTACAACACGGCCGTTTGCATGACAGCGCTTCATGCGTGGGATGCGGCGAAGTATCGCGCGCTGATCCTGAAAGCGCGCGAGTTTGTGGCCGGCAGCCAGCTTACAGGCGATTCTCCTGGGGCGGGTGGGTTTGGCTACGAGCCGCCGCAGCCGAGAGCCGACGAAGTGCGCAAACTGATGGAGCGGGGAGACCTGAGCAACACCGCATGGGCTATGCGCGCAATGAGGGAGACGCAGGACGCGGAGGATTACAGAGACGGCGCCAGGAAGGTTGATATTGATTGGGCCGCCACGATCAGGTTCATCGAGAAGCTTCAAAACAGGAATTCTGACGATCCGGAAAACTTCGGAAGTTTCGGCTATGATCCAGGGGGCGAACGCGGCGGAACAGCGCAAGCGCAGGAGGGCAAGGTGACCTTGCGGGGATTCGGCAGCATGACCTACGCTGCTATAGAGGCTATGATTTTTGCACAGCTCACCATGGATGATCCCCGTGTGCGGTCCGCGCTGGAGTGGGCGATGAAGCACTGGTCGGTTGAGGAGAATCCGGGCATGGGGCAAAAAGGCCTTTTCTACTATTACAACACGATGAGCAAGGCTCTGACTGCCGCGAGGGTCGAACAACTTTCGAGTCCGGATGGGAGAGTTGTGCCGTGGAAGGAGCAACTTGTTCGCAGGCTCGTAACCATACAGAAGCCGGACGGGAGTTGGGTGAATGATGACAATCAATTCTGGGAAGCTAATCCCGCTCTTGTAACCTCATACGTCGCGCTAGCTATCGAATCGCTCCTCGGGCGGTAATCCTCAAGCCTCTTTGATTCATCGCAGTGCTATGCTCCGACAGCGTATGATTTAACTGGTATCCGCTACGCTGCTTTTGTAGTAGTTATGGTGTGTGAAAAACCCCTCCACGGACAGGCATTTCCCTTTTTGCGCTAAATCTATTGATTTAACTCGCACATATTCTGCGGCGTCGGATTGCGCTCACAAGCCGAAGGCGAGATTATGTCGGCTTGCCATTTCGCTTTAGGAACTATATGAAGGGCAAGTAGTTAGAGAAATGGCCAGAGGAAACAACGCAGTATCTCCGCCACGCAGGACGAGCGAGACAGGCGGCGCTAAGCTCGGATTCGAATCCGAGCTCTGGCGGGCCGCCGACGCGCTCCGATCCAACATGGACGCCGCCGAGTACAAGCACGTCG
>CALETX010000357.1 GCA_937920455.1 uncultured bacterium | reverse complement strand
GCGCAAGATGGACAAGAAACATCGTAACGTCCTCTAAATCAAGCTCTATGACTAGTCTCTTGATTCCCCTGTCAAAGTAATGAAACTGTGCCCCATGAATCGTGTCGCGGGTCAGGAAAGCGTTGCCCTGCTTGTTGATCACAGGCAGAAGATGCGCGAAGGAAAACTGATCGTATTTGGATCTGTAAAGATTGTAATGGCCAAGCTCGCTGGCTATGAACTGCGCCTGGTTGGTGCTGCGTGTCCTGTACGAGCCAGCATCCACTTCAATAAGACCCACCACATCAGGGTCCAGATGCCTTATGAACGAGGCGATCTCGGTCAGATTGCCGATAGTGCGGCCCAGATATCCCGCCCACGGCAAACGCTTGCGTCCTCCCGTCCCGTAACGGATGTTGTAAACAACAAACCTCATCGCAATACCAATGTGCCTATCAAAAGAGCGTTTTTTCTCAATAGAAAAAAGTCAGTGCTGCGTATCTGCCAGCATGGAAGCTCGCTTTCGCCGTAATCAGCCATCCAAACGCGCACCGCGTGCTTCACCTATATAAGGCACATTGCATCCCCTGGCCGTCGAATCACTTTATGCCTCCACCTATGACCCTCCCCTCAATAAAGCAGGATCATGAGATCTGAAGGCCTAGCGGGTTATATTTGACGTGACGTCCGCGAAGATATACAAATCGTTTCAAAAATGGACTCCATGTGCCTAACAAACGGGTCGGCGGATATCCTATGGATTGCCGCAAAATGGACCCTCCATCTCGCGGCCTTCTTGATGGTGGTATATCACTGCCTCGCCAACCGCAAGGAACCCGCTCCAACTGTAGCCTGGATATTCATCGCATGGCTCTTCCCGGTTCTTGGACCCCTAGCATACTTGGCCTTTGGAGTTGACAGAGTGACGTACAAGGGATTTGAAAAACACCTTGCCGACCAACAATTGCTGGCAGCACGCAAGGCCAGAGAGCATCATTCCCTTCCACTGGCCTATTGGCGCAGCGTCCATGAGGCTGTTGCAACCGCAGCGCCTTCAGCTGCCGCCCGCAAGCTGGAAAAAGCTGTGGATTCTATTCTCCCCGACTATCCTCTCTTGGGAGGAAACCGTATCGAGCCTCTGGTCACAGGCGACGAGGCCTTCCCCGCCATGTTGAGCGCTATCCGCCGGGCAAACCACCACATCCACCTTCAGACATTCATGTTCAAAAACGACTTATCCAGCCGTGAGTTCCTAGATGCCCTGGCCGAAAAAGCCCGCTCTGGCGTCCGCGTAAGGCTGATGTACGACAGATTCGGCTCCACATACGCTGTTCTGGGCGGTCTTTTCCGCAGATATGCAAACATACCCAATTTTTCCATTGTAGGCTGGACACAGGCAAACGTCCTCAAACGTCAGTTCCAGATCAACCTCCGCAACCACCGCAAGGTGCTGGTGATCGACGGCGAGGAAGCTTTCTGCGGAGGCATAAATATTCACGACCAGAATCGCACAAGGAACGGCGTCCCGCCGATCCAGGATTACCATTTCGCCCTCAAGGGACCGATCGTGCAGGAACTTCAGTACAGTTTTCTTAAAGATTGGTATTTCATGACAGAAGAAAGCCCCGACGCCATCCTTACCGAACGATACTTTCCCCACATTCACCCTGCAGGCAACGCCATGATCAGGTTAATCAACAGTGGCCCCTCAACATCAGAAGTTGAGACGATTGCCGACGTGTTCTTTCTCGCACTCACTCTCGCTGAGAAAAGCGTCGTGGCAGTGACGCCCTATTTTGTGCCTCCGCGCGACCTGCTGCACGCATTCAGGGCCGCCGCACTCCGCGGCGTTGATGTCTCATTGGTCGTTCCATCTAAAAACAATCATATATATGCCGGCCTGGCATCTCGTGCCCTCTACGGCGATCTACTTAAAGCCGGCGTCCGAGTTTTCGAGCGACGTCCGCCATTTATGCACGCAAAAGTATTGCTTGTTGACGAAACGCTTTCCATCGTCGGAACCGCCAATATGGACGCCCGCAGCCTTCGGCTGAACTACGAGACCAACCTTGTTGTCTACGACGACGAGTTTCATAGACGGATGCGAGCTCTGGCTTCCTCTGAGATCGAACTAAGTGACGAAATAGGTTTTGAAGAATGGCTCGCCCGCCCTGCAAGGCAGCGTATGATGGAGAACATGTGCTACCTCATGATGCCGGTGCTTTGACGGACATTTGCATCAACTACTGCCTGGTAGCGTGAAAAGTGCCAGAGTAAGTCCCAACCGTGCCATCATCCGTTCTGACTGTCCCCTGTATTGCTCCGGTAATCCTGCCACCGGCCACCGTCCCGTTGTAGCGCACTTCGCCGGTATAATTTGTGCCAGATGTCTGAGCGGTCAGCAGAAAGTCATTGCCTATCAAAAGTCCCTCTAAATGCTCGCCTTCGTGAAGATTGTCACTGCTGACAATTCCATTCGAATCTATGATGATCGTGACAGGGTCCGTCTCATATTCAAGCGGTTGGCCTGGAATCTCAAGATACCTCGTCACCGTGCCCGAATACGTTCCGGCCTCGGCGTTGCTGCCGCTGCCGGATCCACCCCCGCCCGATTGCGAGATAGCAACCGCTCCAGCCACTCCGGCCCCCACAACGCCTGCTACCAGCGCAGCCTTCTTCCACGACAACTTGCCCTGCTCAACAGCAGCCGTTTTGGCGCTTGTTG
>CALETX010000356.1 GCA_937920455.1 uncultured bacterium | reverse complement strand
ATGCGTGGTAAATCGTCAACTCCGCATTTGCGGGATCGAACTCAGAAGAAAGCGTTTCCGGCCTGTATCTCAGCGTAGTAAGTTCATCCTCAGTGGGCTTCCGTTCCCAGCCACCTTTTGTTGAGCTCATCCACCGAACGTCAAAAACACTCTCGTGTCGTATCGCGCCGGATTCCGGAAATCTCGCTCTTGGCGCAAAACGCCCGTTTACCAAGAGCGATCGAAAATCCCACGCACGATCCTTTACGCCAGGCAATTCCGCCGACCACCAACCGTTCGTTTCGCGCACCCAATTCGTGACAGGTTTTCCGCCGTAAAGCGTGACGTCCTCGTTCGCCGCAGCTTCAATCGTAATACCGCTGTCTTCTGGCCCAATCTCGATCCCAACATCAAAATACTCGCCCCCATGAATGACGATTTTTCTTTCGCTGCCAGCTCCCGCTTCTCCTGCAAGCGCGAGAGCAGCTCGAAGACTCGCAAGCGGCTGCGATTTTGTCCCATTGTTTCTGTCGTTCCCGTTGGTCGAAACATGAACCACACTTTGTTTCATATCGCCTGCCTTTCTAAGCACATAAGATGCTATTGGGTCTGGTCTCCTGAAGGCAAATGAATATCAGGCACTGATCGGGTGCCCATTGATAATGACCGCCAGTCTCTCGACCGCATCGGAAACGCAATCTCCACGCTCAATCGCGCTCGCGCCTCAGAATCCATGGAGCTGGTCAGCTCCTGAGCCGGCATCCTTAGCTTCAACGGTGGAAAACTTTACCTGATAAAAATGCGGGAAGAACTCTCTATGCGTCTCAATATGGCAGCATATTCACAACGCAGTAAAGCGTCAGAAAATATGTCACAATTTTGAGTGACAGCTTCGCTTCCTCAGCTAATGCTATCCGGCAGTCCCCGTTTCAGGGAAAGGAAAATATCTCATGACGATTTCTCAAGTTCTCTCCGCGATTGACAAATCCGTTGCCGATCTCAACCGCGCAAACGTTCTCGAATGGAGATATCCGGGGAAAACTCCCCGCAACCCTCTCGCAGCCAGACTCAGGCCGTCTTGGAACAAATTCGCGACTGGTCCGGGTCCATGGAAAAAAAACGGCAAGAATTGGTTTTGGTCGGAGTTCACTTTTCCCGAGTCTCACGCTGGCATACCGCTTTCCGGCACCGAGGCCATGCTTTTCATTTACGGATGGATGCCTTTCACTCTGTGGTTTGATGGCAAACAATTGTTCCGCGAAAATCATGCCTGGATGGCCACCGGGCCCATCGCCGATCCGTTACCTGTGCCCATCAAGCCTGGCGCTAAGCACCGCCTCGTTCTTTGCGTAGAGCCTACGGAACTGCCAGGAGGAGGCCTCTCTATTCATGTGGAAATCCGTTATCGGACCGCTGTTGAAGTTGCTGTTGACATCGGCGCAGTTGCAGCAGAAATACGATTGGCAGAGGCGGTAGCCAGGACCACTTCGGAAAGGTCTCTCATCGAAAACGCGTTGGCTGCTCTCGAGATACGCGCCCTCGCTAAGCAGCAGTGGTCCGATTTTCTGCTCTCCGCTCAGCGACTGGAGCAGATCCTTCACCCTCTATCTGACCGCGTAAAGAGACTGACAGTCCACCTCATCGGCCACAGCCACATAGACATGGATTGGATGTGGACGTGGAAGGATACGCTGCACTGCATCAGACGCGATCTCAAAGCTGTCACTGATATGATGGACGATTTCCCTGACCTTACCTTCACTCATAGCCAGGTTTCCACCTACCGCGCCATCTCTGAGAGCGATCCTGACGTTTTCGCAAAGATAGTCAAACGAATCAAGGAAGGGCGCTGGGAAAATGCCGCAGGAACATGGGTCGAAGGCGACCTCAACATGGCCGACGGCGAATCCATCGTTCGTCACATGCTTTACTCTGCGGATTGGACAACCCGGCATATGGACTCAAAGGCGCGAGTTCTCTGGGAACCCGATACGTTCGGACATCCTGGGAATATGCCCCAAATCGCGCAACTTGGCGAATTTGACTGCTATTTTCACTGGCGATGCAATCCCGATAAGTATGACGGGTGGCCGGTGTGGAGATGGGTTGGCATTGATGGAACACCAATAACATGTGTTTCTCAATGTTATGGCAGTGACCTGGCGCCAGGTACTCTCGCCCACCGCGCGATCCGGCATTTCAGAGAAGGCCAGACTCATGCCATTCACATCTGGGGCATGGGCGACCACGGCGGCGCCTTGGCGCGTTATCAGATAACGCTAATGAGACGGTTCCAGCATCGCCCGCTCATTCCCTCCCTTCGATTCAGCACCATGCGCGATTTCCTGGCTGCAGTGCAAAGCCAGAACCCGCATCTTCCCTCGGCCAAAGGCCAAACCTATACCCTCTTCGAAGGATGTTTCACTACACATGCTTCGATCAAACGCGAGAACCGGCTTTGCGAAGGCGCCCTTCTGGCCGCAGAGACGCTATCAGCGCTTGCAGGAATCAACAGAAACAAGGACATCCGGGAAGGTTGGATCAACACTCTCTTCAACCACTTCCACGATATCTTCGACGGCGCGGCTGTTCACGACACATACCGCAACGCAACCGCAAGATCGCAAAAAGCTCTCCGGATAGCAAAGAACGTCCAGAGCGCTGCTCTGCGCCGCCTCGTCCCCTCAACCTCCGCACGCTTTGTTACCGTAGTCAACGCTCTTGGCTTCGAACGCACCGAACCGGTCTCTTTTCGCCTTCCCTCAGACACTGCTTTTCTCGAAGATGACACTGGCCGTTTGATCCCCATACAGAAATCACACGAAGGCTTTGTGTTTGTGGCCCGGAACGTCCCGGCATTTTCCCACCGCACTTATCGTGTCGTGCGCATGCGGGCTGCCTCGTCTGGTGAGCAGCCTGTGTCCGTAGGTGATGAAGGCAACTACTTCCGAATCGAAACGGCCCATGCGGCGTCCATGCTCAGCAAGGCCGGAGGGATCGTCGGCTCATACTTCGACAAGCATCTTCGGCGCGAGTTCGTCTCATACGGCATCCCCATCCCTCTCACCCATGTCCCCAGCACCCATGCCGAACTTGCCTTGAACGTGTTCCAAATTGCCGACGAATCTCACAACGCCATGACCGCCTGGCTTATAAATGACATAATGAGGCGTGAATACCTCGTCCGAGGTGCAGAGGTCCATCTTGTCGAATGCGGGCCAGTCTTCGCAAGATTCAAGGTGCGGCACTCATTCAGGTCTTCAAAGATCGAAGAATTCATTACTTGGTATGCGGCAATCAACCGCGTTGATTTTGACATCCACGTTGATTGGCGGGAAATCGGTCATGAGAAGGTTGGTGTGCCCCAGTTGAAGGTAAGTTTCGCAGCCAGCATTCAGGCAGCCAGAGCTCGAACCGAAGGGCCTTTCTCGATACGCGAGATACCGGCGGACGGCATCGAAATGCCCACTCAAAAATGGGCCGATGTCACCGGCGACGAAGCGGGCTTCGCGGTCTTGAACGACTCCAAATACGGCGTGGACATCCTCGGAAGCCGCATCCGCGTCACCCTCCTTCGCAATCCCTACTCTCCTGATCCCGAAACCGACAACGGCCGCCACAGGATCAGGCTCGCGTTTCTCCCACATGGACCAAAAGCAACCAACGCCGACCTGGTCAAGCATGGCATGTCCTTCAACCGGCCGCTCCATGCGGTTGAGGGCGGAATCAGACGCTCTGGACGGGACCAGCTCAGGATGGACAGTACATCAGACGCTGTTGTCTGCACAGCCCTGAGACAAGCAGAGCACTCAAACAGAATTCTCCTTAGACTTTTCAATACATCAGACAGACCCGTTGTTTCCGAGGTTACACTCGGGCGAGGCCTTACCGCCGCCAGCGAGGTCAACTTCCTGGAAAACCCTGTGAACGGAACCCTCAAGATCGAACGTGGAGCAACCAAATTGCGTTTCAGACCATTCGAGATAAAGACACTGCTTTGTGACATCAGAGGTTGGGCCTGAAAACGTGACAGGCGCCACCGCCTCATAAGTGAGCCATGACAAGCGCCTGGCTGCGTGAATCAAGCGCATAGACGTTTGCGATCTGGTAACGATTACCGTCAACATCCGTGATGATGAACTTGCCTAGAGCCGGCTTGATCACATGCTCCCTCAGCTCGCGTGTCATGAATGACCTGCGTCCGCGATCCGTCACAGCATCCCATTCCACCACGCCAAATCTTTCCACCGCACTCACCACACGTGTGATAGAGGGCATGAAGTAGCGTCTGGCCAGTTCATATTCGACAGCCTTCCGGCTGTCGGAATCCAGTTCATCCAGGCTTCTGAATACGCCAATCTCCTCACTTGCCCCATCGCGAATGGTAAACCATTCCTCAGGTCTCGTGAGCGGAAACACGCGCAACACCACCGTCTTCAGCACCGTGCGCTCATTTTCAATCGTCATTCGAAGCGTGGCGCCATCCATCCAAAATCGAAGCCTCCGGCCATCCAGCACGCGAAGCCGTCCTGCCTCTGCCACCTCTCCCACCCGCGCAGCAACGCTGTCAGCATCCGACATCGTCAACCTCCAACCGCCACCACCGAAGACATCGCCTTTTGAGCCTCCACCAGCCTGTTGAACTCGCCTTTGCGCTCGAGCAATTCCTGATGAGTGCCCTGCTCGATGATTTCTCCATCCCTGAGCACAACCAGCCTTGTGGCGTTGCGAAGCGTGCTCAGCCTGTGAGCTATCGCAAAAGTTGTCCTGCCCTTGACCATCCGGACAATCGCATCCTGAATCTGTTTTTCAGTGTCTGTGTCAACCGACGCCGTCGCCTCGTCGAGTATCAGAATCCGAGGATTGTGCAGAATTGCCCGTGCTATGGCAATGCGTTGGCGCTCACCACCGGAAAGGAGCTGCCCCCTCTCGCCAACCTTTGTGTCATATCCGTCCGTTTTTCCGACTATAAAATCATGCGCGTTTGCAGCCTTGGCCGCCGCCATTATCTCCAACGGTTCAGCCTCCGGTCTAGCGTAGCTGATGTTTTCCGCTATCGTTCCGTTGAACAGGAATGTTTCCTGAAGAACCACGCCTATCCTGCTTCGCAGATCGCGCTGGCGAACCTTCCGTATATCGACTCCGTCAATCAGGACCGCCCCCTCCTGAACATCAAAAAGCCTGCAGACCAGGTTCACGGTCGTGCTTTTTCCCGCGCCGCTTCTGCCGACCAATCCCAGCATTTCCCCCGGCTCGGCAACAAAACTCACCCTCTTCAGCGCAGGTTTGTAGCCGTCATAAGAGAATGTAACATCACGGAATTCTACGCGCCCTTTCGTGTCCGGAAGAGAGATCGCGTCTGGCGCGTCCGTAATCTCCATGTCACTGTCAAGAATTTCGAATACCCGTTCGGCGGAAGTCAGCGATCGCGCCAGATAATCAGCAACCCTGCTCAGGAACTGCAGAGGGTGATAGAACATCCCAAGATACGCCTGAAAGGTCATCAGAGTGCCAGGCGTGAGAGTCCCGCCGAGGACATGCCTGCCTCCAAGATACCAGACAAGAAGCGAACCGGTGCTGGTGATAAACCAAAGTATTGGGAAAAGCGTTGTCCATGTCTGTTCAGCGGCAGTGTCGGCTGCAAGCATCTCACCGCTCCGCGTCCTGAATCGCTCCACCTCTTCCTTTTCCCTGGAAAAAACTTTTACCACGCGCTTTCCGGACAGCGCGTCACTCACCGTGGCCGTCACTCTGGCGCGGTAATGCCAGTAGCGATGCCAGAGCACCATCACATGCCTCCAGAAAAGATTCGAAAGCATCAAAACGACCGGCACAGGCACCAGCGCCAGGACGGTCAGCCGCCAGTTCATGACCATCAACACTGCGCCTATCCCCACGAGCGTCAGGACGTTCACCACAACATACTGCATCCCATCCACTAACACCGTCTCCAAGGACTGGGTATCCTGAGTTACCCTGGCGATCATCGCGCCGATGGGATGCTTGTCAAAGAACCGAAGCGCCAGAAACTGTAACCTGGAATAAACCTGAACTCTCAGATCGTGCGAGAGCCTCGTGCCGACGCTCACAAGTAAACGTGCTCTCCAGATATTGATGGCGTGCGAGGCAACCTGGCTTGCCAGAAGAGCAAGCACGAGCCAGCCAAGCAAATGAAACCGCTCCTCAAGCGGAAGAGCCAGTTCAGGCGGCGGGACCAACACCTTGTCCATCAAAGGACGAGTGAGATATGGCGACACCAAACCCGCGCCAAGTCCGGCGAGCATCAGAATCCAGACCACAATCATGGACCGCCAGTACGGCCGCAGGTATCCGATCAGCCTCAGCAACACCCTCCCTTTGTTGATACACAACGGGCAGATTTTTGTGCCTTCCGGCAAAGGGAATCCGCATTGGACACATCGCTGCTGTTCTTCAGGTTCAGGCGGCAGCACCGGTCTTCTGGCGCTTGCATCGTTCCGCGCCACGGCTTGCCGGTATGCCGCCAGCTCACACAGATACCCGGCAATTCTCGCAAATGACCGGCGACACGAATTGGTAAACCGGGCACCTTCAATTGTGCGCCCGTCCACAACAAGGACCATCGAGCCCCCACCCACCAGAGTTTCAACCTGAGCGGACTCAACACTATCGGTCGAAATATCAAGCGCAGGCCTTGTGAAATCGTCGCCGGAAAACAACAACAGACGGTTCTCGCACAAGATGAGCCATTCAGAGCCAAACCGCCCATCACGCGTCAGGTCTGCACGCGCAGCGGCAAGTATCGAGCCATATCCGGCCGAGACCGTGAATTCTTCCGCCTGTTCAGGCCATCGAGACATACGGTTCGCAATCTAGTGCCATGACTATAAATGTTCAACAGATTTCCATGACGCAATGGAACACGGAAGGTACATGATGTCCACGGTGGTCTGACGGGAAAGCGGCACGGTTCTATATCAGCGAGGCAAACATCGGCAGGGAACCAGGCTCCTTACTCCCTATGACTCCGGTTGACGGCGAACTTGCGTCAGAGATTCCACCCACTCGGGCGATCAGGATGTTCAGAGTCATGACTAACGGAAAGCTTACAAGCGCAGCAACTCTTAATGCATCCGGATAACGTGAGCACACCACGGAAGGCGACAGGACAAAACCGGTTGAGCTCAGCCAAACGCGAGAGTAGCTCATGAATTCAATGTGCTGGCTTGCTCTTTGGCGGATGTGCAACACCCGGCCAAATTACAAAATGACTCTCGGGCAGCACCAGGCAAATCCGTGATGGAAACCGACCAACCCGCAGCGCCAGACAGTTTGCCAAAGCAGGATTTTGAAAAGCGCCAAACACGGTCATCGAGGGCGACAACTGTCCCTTTCGGCTGCAAAACTGGTCAAGACGGCAGGCACGTCATCCGTGACGCACAACTCTCAAGCCGGCAGGCGCATGCCTCACCTCTGCGTATGGATATCTTCCTGAAGGTGGTTCGCGGAGGGAAAAGAAACGGACGGCGTGGAAGCCATTCCTCCACAAACAGGCAATCGTGCTGGGCAAAATGCAACTACGAACGAGGATGATCAGGAGTTCCAACGGCAGTTATGTCAGGCCAGCCCGCTGAAGGGCTTGGATGCCTCCTCTGAGCACGCCCACGTTATAGCCTCTTTGGCGCAGCAGAAAGGCCGCGGTCGAACTCTGGCGTCCGTTCAGGCAGTAACAGATGTACAATACGCTCTTGTCCAGTTCGCCCATTCTAGCTCGGATGTCAGAAAGCGGAATGGTGATCGCCCCGTGAAAATGACTCTGTTTGGCTTCGCTCTCGTCACGAACGTCAAGCCACCTCGCTCCCTGGGCCACTTTCGCCTGTGCCTCTGCTGGTGAGAACCAGGTCACCAATGGATCTTTGACATACTCGCTAAACACATCTTTCGAAAGCCTCATCAGGGTTCCGTCCGAGATCATGGTTACTGTCGCGTTACGCTTCGCGTTGGAGATGAGCGCCTCTTCCCCGAAAGCAGCCGGCGCCTGCAGGGTTACGACGACCTGAGACCTGCCGTCAGAACCCTTCCTGGACACCTCTGCAGAACCTGTTACGAGCAAATAATAGTAATCACCCTCTTCGCCCTCTCTTACGACGGCATCCCCTTTCTTATTGACCACTGTCTCCATATGAGCATACATCTGCTCCAGGTTCTCGGGAGGGATGTCGCGGAAAATGTCTGTCTGCTTAATTTTATCCAGAAGCACTTCCTTTGGAGGAGGCTTTATGCCTTTCAGCCCTCCGAACAGTTTGCCAAATATAGTTGCCATTTCACACCTCTTTTGGTCCGGTTGTCAGCCTAACAAACACGCAGCCGTTTGCCAGAAAAAAAACTGGTCTGAAAGGAGAGAATAACATGTATCGCTGTCTGAACCCTGGAAACATAGGAGTTTCTCTCGGCTGGGAGGAATGCGCCCCACTCGCCAAGGCCGCCGGTTTCGAAGGTATTGACGTGCCGGTCAACGTGCAAACAGATACAGACCACGCGAAGGAAATCCTCAGCAGGAATGGACTGAAGCCAGGCGGAATAGGATTGCCTGTCAACTTCCGCGGGCTGGAGGCCGAATATCGCGACGGGATGGAAAAGCTTCCTGAAATTGCAAGGAAATCCGCTACGATAGGCCAGACGCGTTTCGCCACATGGATTCTTTCATTCTCAGACTCCCTCTCCATCAAAGAGAACTTTCATTTTCACGTCAAAATGATCGGGCCAGCCGCCCGCATCCTCGAGGATCACGGCTGCCGGCTCGGACTTGAGTTTCTGGGGCCAAAGACGTTGCGGGAAAACCACAAGTACGTGTTTCCACGCACCATAGAGCACATGCTCGACTTGTGCGAAGCAATCGGGCCGAACGTTGGCCTGCTTCTTGATTCCTGGCACTGGCACACTTCGCTCGGCACTGTGGAAGACATTTTGGCTCTCGATGCGCGTCAGGTCGTTTATGTTCACATCAATGACGCTCCTGAAGGAGTCCCGATTGATCAACTGCAGGATCTTGAGCGTCGCCTGCCGGGTGAGACAGGAGTGGAGGATCTTGCCGGATTCCTGCACGCTCTCAGAACCATCCGCTACGACGGCCCTGTGGTGCCGGAACCTTTTGTTCCGGAGCTCTCGAAGCTTCAGCCCAACGAGGCGATTGATAAGGTCGCAACTGCCCTCGGCAAGGTGTGGAACATGCGCAGGAGGATTCCACTCCCTCAAACCATGAAAGCCGTGGCCACCGGCCGGCGCAAGGCGTGGCTCGTGGACTTGCCTGTTCCCAGGCCGCGTGGAAATGAAGTGGTGGTGAAACTGCACGCAAGCCCCATATGCGGAAGCAACATGGGCGCTTTTTTAGGCGACGGCGAATGGATCAATACCGGCCATGAAGGCGCTGGCGAGGTGGTTGCAGTGGCGCAAAGCAACCTGTTAAAGCCGGGCGACAGAGTCGCTCTCGCCCCGCTGAATGCGTGCGGCAAATGCCAGGACTGCCGGGCAGGAGATGTGATCTTCTGCAAGAACAGGCCGGAAATTCACGGCAATTTCGCGCAGTTCACTCGTGTGGCAGATGTCATGTGCGTGAAAATGCCGGATGGCATTGATTACGACACTGCATCCCTCATGGGTTGCGCCCTCGGCCCGGCCTACGAGGCTCTGAAACGCCTGAACACAGGACGCGCGGATACCCTTGTGGTGTCCGGCCTGGGGCCTGTGGGACTAGGAGCCGTCGCGCTCGCTGTCACGCGCGGCATCCGAACAATCGCCCTCGATCCGGAACCGTTCCGCCGCGACGTGGCGTCCGCGCTCGGAGCCGCAACTGTCCTTGATCCGACTACCCATGAAATTAAGGATAACCTGCTTGAAATCCTGGGGGAACGCGGACTCGCCCGCGCAGTGGAATGCTCTGGCCGGCCTGAAGCCGAACGCCTGCTGATTGACCTTGCCGGAATCCGGGCTGCAATCGCATTTGTGGGGGAAAATCAGAACACCATTCCACTATCACCAAGCCGCGATATGATACGGAAAGGCCTCATGCTCATCGGCTGCTGGCACATGAACATGCTGGATGCGCCGGACCTTATTGATTTCCTGAAGCGACACCGCGACAAGGCAAACCTTCTGATTTCACACCGATTCGGATTCAGCCAGGCTCAAAAGGCGTTTGACACTTTCGCTGCAAGAAAGACCGCGAAGGTTATTCTGCATCCCTGGGAGTGATGCAACAGAATGAACGGGCCACAGCGCATCAGGACGCATACAAAGTGCAACAGAAACACAAACGCTGTGTGAATTCAAGCGCATGGAGGAAAAGTGACGGCAAAAAACAGGCCTAACATTGTGTTCATTCTGGCCGACGACATGGGGTACGGCGACTTCAGCGCCTTCAACGGCGGACTTTCAAGCACGCCAAATCTCGACGCCCTGATGCGCGAGAGCCTTTGCTTCAGCCAACACTACACCGCCTCTCCAGTATGCAATCCATCACGCGCATGCCTCCTCACCGGACGTTATCCTCATCGAACCGGATCAATTGACACATTGGAATGGTGGGGACTTGAACGCCTTGCGCTGCGTGAAACAACCCTGGCCGACGTCCTCAAATCCGCTGGTTATTCCACCGGCCTGGCAGGCAAGTGGCACCTTGGGGCATTCGACATCCGATACCACCCAATGCGCCGCGGTTTCGATGAGGCCGTCTGCTTCCGTGGCGGAATGCATGATTATTATTCCTGGCGCATTGAATACGGATATGCAGTCAAAAGAGCGGACGGACGGTACCTTACGGATGTTTGGACCGAATGCGCGGTGGATTTTCTGAAGCGCCATGTCCGAAAGCAACCGTTTTTCCTTCATGTCACATATAACGCTCCGCATGACCCGCTTCAGGCGCCCCAGGAAGAAATTGACCTGTTCGCAGGAAAGCCCGGCTTGAATCATGCAGTCGCCACCATCTACGCCATGATTCACAGGATGGATGCGGGCGTCGGACGCATCCTCGAAACACTCGACCAACTCGGCCTTCGCGACAACACCATCGTGATGTTCTCAAGCGACAACGGGCCACAGTTCGGGGGCGATGGAGAATGGCGAACAGACAGGTTCAACTGCAATTTTCGCGGAGCCAAGGGATTCGTTTACGAAGGAGGCATCCGAGTTCCAATGATAATGCGATGGCCGGACGGAGTGGATGGAAACGGACGCGAGATAACGGATATGGTGCATTTTGCCGACTGGTTCCCCACGCTTCTTGAAGCAGCCAGGGTGCCTTTGCGTTCAGACCTCAAACTGGATGGTATCAGCATCCTTCCGATATTGAGAGGAGAAAGGCGAGGCACATATCCCCAGCGCTGCTGGCAGTGGAACAGATATGAACCGGTTATCACAACCAACGCTGCCATAAGAGAAGGCGATTGGAAACTCGTCCGTCCTTGTCTGCCAGGATCGTGGTATGTTCCTGACATTCACTGGCTGCAGACATCCATGTACGAGCCTGAGTATTTTATAGAACGGGGCATTTTCAGACCCCCCTATCCGCAGAGAGATTTTGGCCCGCCTCCACAGCCAGAGCTTTACAACGTCGCTGATGATCCTGGCGAAACGAGGAACATGGCAACCGAGCATCCAGAGATAGCGGCGAAACTGCTGCGGAAGCTGGAAACGTGGTTCTACGAAGTCGAAGCCGAGCGGCGTTCGATCAACGATTGAGACGCAGCGAGACTGTCTGGTGCGGCAAGTTGCCGCCCACCCCCGCATCCAGCATTCCGCCACGCGCCCATCCGCATACGAAAACCGCCAGGTCAACGCTGAGTGGCGCCAGGTTTGATCCCTATTGCCTTGCAACATTGCCGGCACAAGGGGTATTTGTAGAACAGACGTCAGCCATGAAAATAGCCATCAGACGCGAAGAAGTTGACGACGCTCTCGTTCTCCGGGAAGTGCTCCGCAGGGCATTCCGCCGTGCCACCGAGGCCGATCTCGTTGATTCTTTGCGCCAATCATGCGCGGACCGGATAGCACTCGTGGCAACAGCGGCCAACGTGGTCGTCGGGCTCGCCTTGTTCACACCGGTGATCGTGCGCGGCGCAAAGCGGACGATACGCGGAATGGGGCTGTGGCCTCTCGCTGTTCATCCGGAATTTCAGGGGGAAGGAATCGGTTCGTTGCTTGTCGAAACAGGCATCAGCTTGTTGAAGCGCAATGGCTGTCCCTTCTTGATCGTCGTATTCGCTCCTCTGTTCTATCAGCGTTTCGGTTTTGTCGAGGCAGCCGTGCATAACGTGCAATCCCCGTGGCGCAATATTCCAGACAATGCTCTTTCCATTATGGTGTTCGATCAGGAGACCATGAACGGAGTCTCTGGCCTGGCCAGCTTTCGCCCTGAATTCGACTCGGCTGTGTAGGCCGCATCCTGCACGCCAGGTCGGAAAAGTTGAGCAGACGCTCCATGGCACGCCGTTTACCTTTTGACATGCAGGCCGCGCCCCAATACAGTCTTCAGCAAAGGTAGAAAACAGACACATTTTCAGGAAATTGCGATGGATATCTATATTCAAGTTCCCATATTGCCGGTGGCAAGCATTGTCTCTGCTTTTCTTCTATCGAATATAGCCGGACAGATCATCGTCGTTGCGCTGTTTGCAGTGTCAATACTGGCATGGTCGCTTCTACTTACAAA
>CALETX010000355.1 GCA_937920455.1 uncultured bacterium | reverse complement strand
CCTACTCCATCAGCTCTCCAAGCTACGAGAAGAACCGTGTCCAGCTTGTCGTGCGGCTGGTACCTGGCGGGATTGCGTCCACATACCTCCACGGCCTCAAAGAGGGAGACGAGGTCCTGTTCACCGGGCCGTATGGGGAATTCCGCTTATCTGATGATCCAGCGCGTGAGATCGTATGCGTTGGCGGCGGCTGCGGCATGGCGCCGATGCGTAACATCATTTATTCCCTCTACCATCAATGGCCAGCGCGGAATTGCTGGCTTTTTTTCGGATGCCGCACAACCAGGGATGTCTTCTATATCAACGAGTATCGTGAATTGGCCAAACGACATCCCAACTTCAAGATCGTCTACGCGCTGTCCGATCCGCTGGGACCAGATGAAAGTTGGGACGGTGAGACTGGCTTCATTCACCTTTCTGTGGACAAGTATTTGACCCCCGGAGTGAAACGGCAGGCATTTCTGTGCGGGCCGCCGCCCATGATCGAAGCCGTTATAGATGTATTGAAGAACAAGGGACTGACAGACAAAGACATTTTTTACGACAAGTTCTGAACTTGGCATCCTTTTTCTCGCGAGCGCCAGCAGATATTCAAGCCGCGACGGAGGGAGGGATAACATGGCCATTATCACGATCGG
Organism: uncultured bacterium; assembly: GCA_937920455.1. Classification (GTDB taxonomy): domain Bacteria; phylum Verrucomicrobiota; class Kiritimatiellia; order UBA8416; family CALETX01; genus CALETX01. The sequence continues at coordinate 3,584 of CALETX010000355.1, read as the reverse complement.
CGAAGTTCTGGATCGTATTCGGGATTTTGAGATTCGGTTGGAAGCGTTCTATGCACAGATCCGCGACAACGCAACGAACGACGGAGTACGGCTGCTGACCTATTATCTTGCCCGGCATCGGCGCCACCAGGATCAGGCATTGAAGGAAGCGGACGCCCAGACGTTGCGCCATGTGCGCATGGTGGAGCTAAAATTTGATGTGCTTTCAGACGCATCAGTCAAGTTGCGCATCCCGGACATCTCCCCCGCGAAAGCCACTGGTGACGAGTTAATTGAGGCTGCGATTTATTATGACACTGAACTGGTGAGGATCTATCGGGCTATTCTGAGTCAGCCTCTTGGAGATGATGTCCGCGCCATTCTGGAAGCCCTTATCCACGTGGAAGAACGGGACATTATCATGCTGAAGAAGATGCTGGCCATGCATTATTTTTGAATCACGGTGGAATCTCATGGGGTCCTTCAGACTCTATCCAGCCCCGAAACCGGGCGACGTCGCCAGGCAGCAGCCCACAGTCAATGGTCTTCCCAGCGCAATGCTGCTGCAGAACGCCCTCTGGTTCACCCGCATTCGATGGAGTGTAGTTGCTGTTTTGAGTGGCTTCGGCGCGGTATGCATACTCATCGGTAATGATGCTCTCAGACGTTTCGGCATTAGACCGCCTGGTTTGTGGCCATTGATCATGGCATTTATTCTCGCGCTGTTGAACGTTTTGTCTATTCGCTGGATACGCCGTCTATCCACGCGAACGTCATTTCCGTGGGCCGACGTCGCCGCGAATATCTGGTTTCAAATCGTTTCCGACCTCATAGTGCTGACCGTGGTGGTATATCGGATAGGGGCGACCGAAACCGTGATCGCATTTGCCTATCTCTTTCACATCACGCTTACCTGCATTTTCTTCGGCCGTCGGGACAGTTTTGTGGTGACGATGGTGAGCACTGCGCTCTTCCTTGCGACGGTGTTTCTGGAGGCCATGGACATTTTGCCGAGGTCGGGCATTTTCATGCGCACTTCCCTGGATCAGCACAATATGCTCCGGCTGATCATCTTTGCCGGGTTTACGGTTTTCGTATGGTTCGTGCTGTGGTATCTGGTGTCAACTCTTTCCGATGCCGTCCGCCGGCGGGACTGCGAACTGGAAGCGGCGAACAAACACATCGCTCGGGCTGATGAAGAGATTAACCTGCAGATGTTGCGCGTTACGCACGATCTGAAGGCACCTTTTTCCGGAATCGAAAGCAATATTCAGATACTTAAACACACCCACTGGAACGACATGCCGGAAAGCGTCCGCGAGATCATCAACAAAATTGAGGCCCGATCGATGACTTTGCGAGCCAGGATTAGTGACATTCTCACGCTCGGAAGCCTCCGCTCAGCTCAGTCCCATGACAAGATCGTCGAGCCGGTTAACCTGCGCGCATTATTGGACGCCGTCTGGGGGGACGTTCAGGGTCTGGCCTTGGAAAAAAAAGTGTCGGTCGAGGTTACCGGCCATGCAAGTGTTGTCAGCGATACGAGACAACTGAAGATTCTCTTCTTGAACCTGATCTCGAATGCTGTAGCATATTCATACGAAAGAGGAACTGTTGAGGTCGCCATCGAAGAAGAACCAGACCGAGTGAACGTTCGCATTACTGACCACGGCATTGGCATAAGCGACGAAGCACTGCCCCGAATTTTCGAGGATTTCTATAGAACGTCAGAGGCTGCCGCCGTCAACCCGAATTCCACGGGGCTCGGACTGGCGATTGTCCGGCAGATCGCCAGCAATCTTCGGCTTGGAATCGAGGTGGAAAGCGAACAAGGTAAAGGAACAACATTCCACGTGCATATCCCTAAGGACAGAAGGAGGAACCACAATGGCGAAAATTATGATCATTGACGACGACAAGGAATGGGCCGAGAATACGGCGATGCTTGTGCGGAACGCCGGCCACGACGTTATGGTGTCGCACACCACAAAGGGGGCGACGCAACTCTTGACAGAAGTGAAACCGGACCTGATCATTCTGGATGTCATGTTTCCAGATAATCCCGCCGCAGGTTTCGATCTCGCCAGGGAAATCCGGCGAACAAAGCCTATCAAGAATACGCCAATAATCCTGCTTACCGGCATTAACCAGCACTTTGAAATGGACTTCTCAAGTGCCGATATTGACCCGGACTGGATGCCGGTTCACGACTTCATGGAAAAACCAGTCAAAATGCCTGTGCTGCTGAAAAAAATGGAGCGGCTGTTGCAGAAGAAGTCGTGATCGAATGCGGCGCCTAATGCTGCCGTTAGCACAGGTTCACAGCCGAACTCTTCACAATCACAACTCTGTACTCATTCCAAATACCGGGCTATTGTCACGTGTCTTCCTATAACCTTCACTCCATAAACCCCTCTCCCAATGCCACTTCACAAAACCCTAAAAGCGGATAACAGATATGATGTCTGCCCTGTGGATTCAGGAATTAACAAGCTTCACCTGAGGACAAAAACGGTGCCACCCGAACCTTCCCAGATTATGTGCGAATAGAAATCCGTTCGATTCGTCCCGCCAGGACCCGGAAGCAGCCGGTTATCCAGATGGTGCTCTTTCGCCCGCACTCGCAGGAAGAAATTGCTCAGTGTCAGGAAGCAGTTGGTATGCACAAGAATATCGCGCACTCTTTCATCAGAGGCAAGGGCCACTTGTCCTCGGTTCGTGATGATCAGAATCGTTTGGGTCAACTCGGCGTTCACAGGGTTGCTGTACGCAGGCAAATGGGTGAGCACGCTTGAAACAAGATTCGAGTTGTCCACAAGCACGTAGCCGCACGTATCAGTGGCAGTCTTGACATAAACTGTGCCAGCGGCTCCTCTATCGCCAGCGTTTGTTCCTCCAGCGGCAGTCATCGAAACAGAACCATGTCCGTTTCCCCGCAGAACATATACCGCAATCCGCCCACCGCCACCGCTTCCAGACCAGTACGGACTGCCGCCTTGGCCACCGCAGGCGCTTATTCTGCCGCTACCCTCCAGGAAATCCGTGATCAGCCAAACACTTCCTCCAGAGCCTGCTCCGTGATATGTGCCCCCGAGCACTCCGTCAGCACTGATATCGCCATCCAAGAGTGTGGTTCCTCCCACTGTAACCTTCACCGCGCCGCCTCCAGCCCCCCGGTCGCCGCCGCTGCCAAGATTCGTCGGCGCAAGCCATGAACCATATGTCATTCCGCCTGGTTTATAGTACGAACCACCCATTCCACCATATCCTCCTCCACTTCCGCCAGAGCCGTCACCCTGGCCACATCCCGGGCCGTATTTCGGATCATATCCAAGGCCGTCTGCCACTATCCTGGCTCCGGAATGAACGGTCAAATCGGCCCCAACTGTCATATCGAGGCTGTATGCATGAACAACCCCGTTGTCTCCGTGAGTAATGACCGCATTCTGATAGAGGACCGCTTCTTCAGTGATCACCATGGGCGCAAGAAGAGTAAGCGCAGAATTTGTTGATGGGCCAACAACAAGCTTTTTTATGGTAACAGGAGATGTGACAACAGGCATATGCGGCCACGCCCCATCCACCAGAACCATGCTGGCCGGCTC
>CALETX010000354.1 GCA_937920455.1 uncultured bacterium | reverse complement strand
GGCTGGCGCGCTTTTCTGCGGGTTGCTCATGTTTCCGGGCGCTATTTATCTTGGACTTCTTTCAGGAATGGGGATGAACGCGGCGGCGACATGGGTGACGGTGATCGTGTTTTCGGAAATCACGCGCCGTGCTCTTCGCGCCATGAAGAAGGAGGAGATGGTCATCCTGCTAATGGTTGCAGGCGCAATGATCAGCGGCAGCGCTTTCATGCCTGGCGGTCCGTTCGGTCAGCTCATCTGGAGACAGTTCCTTGTTCAGTCGGACGCGGTCCGCGACGCGGGCTTGTACGGAAAGTTTCCGTGGTGGTATGCGCCTTCGCCTGATTCCGATGCGATTGCAAAGAGGACTTTCCTTCATAAGGACTGGCTTGTTCCCATCGCCTTTCTTGCGTTCATGACGGTGATAGGTTTCATTAAGAACTTTACTCTGGGTTACGGCCTTTTCCGACTTGCTTCAGACGTGGAAAAACTTCCCTTTCCTATGGCGCCGGTGGGCGCTCAGGGCGTAATGGCGCTGTGCGAGGGCGAGAAGAAGGAGAAGAGCTGGAGGTGGACTGCGTTTTCTATCGGATCGGTGCTCGGGCTCGTTTTTGGGATCATACAGGTTGGCGTGCCGACGATATCGAGCGCATTTCTTGCCAAGCCCATGCTTATCATTCCGATACCGTGGTTCGAGTTAACGCCTGTTACCCAGCGAATTTTACCGGCAACGGCAACGGGGATCGTGATAGACCTCGGGCTCATCATCAGTGGCTTTGTGATGCCCTTCTGGGCGGTAGTGGGGTCTGCATTGTCGGTGTTGCTTACCTTCGTTGTAAATCCGGTCCTTTATCATGCGGGCGTTCTCACGTCATGGCGGCCAGGCATGGATACGATCAACACGCAACTGTCTAATTCGGTGGACTTTTACTTCAGTTGCGGCCTTGGGATGACTTTCGGCGTAGCGCTGGTCAGTATTTACCAGACTGTCAAACAAATTCGTTCTTCGCTGTTGAAGACAGGAGCTGAGAGAACGGCTGAGCCGGGCAGCGGGAAGTCTATTTGGGACGTTCCGGCCGGGAGAGGCGACTGGTCTCTCAAGCTCTGCATCATCGGATACGTGTTTGCGGCGGGAGCGGTGGTAACGGTCAGCAAGCTTCTTGTGCCGGCTTTTTCGGTATGGTTCCTCATACTTTTTGCGTACATCTACACGCCACTTACCTCGTATCTGAACGCGAGGATTATGGGCATAGCCGGCCAATACATTGACATACCTTTTGTGCGCGAGGCGTTCATTTTGCTCTCTGGTGCAAAGGGTGTTGATCCATGGCTGGCGCCGATTCCCGTTGATAACTACGGAGGCATGGCCCAAGGTTTCAGGACTCTGGAGCTGACCGGCGTGAATTTCCGGAGCAACATCAAGGCCTGGCTATTGACAACGCCGCTCGTTTTTGTGCTTTCCTTTGTGTTCTGGAGTTTCCTCTGGCAAGATTCCCCCATTCCTTCTGAACTCTATCCTTATGCTCAGAAGATGTGGGACCTCAGCGCCCGAAACACGATGATTCTCTGGACAGCGACAACCGGCGGCGAGGGGACCGTCACGCTGTTTCAGCGTTCCTTCCATCCGGAATACATCGCGGCAGGCATTGGCTTCTCTATTTTTATGTTTACGGCGCTGTCAGCTCTGCATCTGCCGACCATGATGGTTTATGGAATGGCAAGGGGGTTGGGTGCGATACCACACGGCCTTCTAATGGAGCTGCTTGGGGCGCTTGTGGCGAGGTTTTATTTTCACAAGAGATTTGGAAAGAAGCCGTTTCTTCAGATCGCGCCAATTCTGCTGGCCGGATATCTGGTTGGGACCGGTCTGGTTGGAATGGCGGGGGTTGCCGTAAGGTTGATAACGTCGGCAATTTCGCCGGCGCCATTCTGAGGAGTTCTGAGAGGATGACACAAATGGACGGAAAGGCGGGCGATGCTCAGTCCGCAAGACAGCAAACGCTGATCGGGGCGGGCGCTGCCAGGGATCAGGCTGTTCTGCCCACGACGGTAGCGTTCCGGATATGCATGCGGGGCATCCGCACGCGTCTTGGACGCTCGCTGGTGACCCTCTCCGGTGTTGCGCTTGGGATTGCTTTCCTTATGGCTGTGCTTGCCGGCTTTCATGTAAAGAAGGCTCTTGCGGCTGACATGGAGCGATTGAGAACCATTGACAGGATGGTTTCCATGCTCAGAGCCGAGATCGGCATTCTGAAGGGGAAGCGTATTTTTGCGATCGTTGGAAGTGGGGGAGCAGTTGAAGAAGGAGTATTATCCGCGCTAGTGAGAAAGGGTGCTGCTGTAAGTATTGCTGGCCAGGACATCAGAGTAGATGGAGTAGAATACCTCAATCCTGGGCTGGCGGTTTCAAGAGCGGACGCAGTTGTGCTATTGGGGGATTATGGTCGCCTTATGACTCTGCTGGATCGCGTAGACCTGGCCGCCAGGATCATAATGTTTGAGGATAGGGACGACGCGTTGGGACGCCTGGCGCGTGAAGGACGGTCGGCTAAGCACTTGTCCATTGCCCTTCGGGAGGAGGAACTCGAGCGCATTGCCCGGCGCGAGAGGGAAGAGCGGTACCGTATGTACTGGATACTAGGTGTTTCACTGCTGATCACTGTGGGTGGGATAAGCAATGCGATGTTGATGTCGGTTACGGAACGTTTCAGGGAAATAGGTACGATGAAATGCCTAGGAGCCTTGTCCTCGTTTGTGGTGAAGATGTTCCTGATCGAGAGCTCGTTGATGGGGCTCGTCGGTAGCGCTGTGGGTGGGCTGTTGGGGTTGCTTTTCGCAATTGCGGCGTACGGGAATGTGTATGGGTTTTTGCGCACAGTTGCGGCGGCGAATCTGCTGGTGCTTGTGGGATATTTCGTTGTTTGCCTCATTGCCGGCGTGGCCCTTTCGGTCATCGCCGGAATATATCCGGCAAGAGTAGCGGCACGGATGATACCGGCGGTTGCTTTGGCAACGAATGTATGAAAACTGATAACATCAGCAACATACCTGAAGTCGCCACGGGGCGAGCGGATGGCGCCGCGGCCGTTGGGAAACCCGAGCCGTCTGCGGTTCGAGAGCTCTTGTATGGCGAAGATGACGCCAGTGCGCGGCGCGTTGTCGTGTCAACACGCGATGTCAGACGTGTGTTTTCAAGGGGTTCGGAGGAGACAGTGGCTCTCGGTGGAGTGACTCTTGATATTTACGCCGGCGAGTACCTTTCCATCATGGGGCCTTCGGGGAGCGGCAAGACAACGCTTTTTAACATGATCGGTGGTCTCGACAAACCATCGTCAGGGAAGGTGTTCATTGACGAGGTTGATATAGCGCAGCTCGACGCGTACGAACTGGCATGGCTGCGTTGCCGGAAGATCGGCTATATTTTCCAGACTTTCAATTTGGTCACCGTGATGACATGTCTGGAGAACGTGATGCTGCCCATGGTCTTTGCCGGACTTACCACCGATGAGGCGATGGATAAGGCGGCAGGGCTTTTGAAGCAAGTGGGCCTGGGCGACAGGCTGAAGCACAAGCCGGCTCAGCTTTCTGGCGGACAGCAACAGAGAGTCGCCTGCGCCAGGGCTCTTGCGAACGACCCGGCGATAATACTTGCCGACGAACCGACTGGTAATCTCGACCTGAGGACGGGGGAGGAAATCATAAGACTTCTCTATCAGTTGAAGGAGACGCACGGCGTTACCGTCATAAGCGCGACCCACGACATGAAGATGTTGTCGGTATCCGACAGAGTTGTATGGATCCGCGATGGCCGCTGTGCGCGGATAGAGGAACGCAAGGACCTCGATATACGGGTGGGAGAGATTCGCTGATGGCGGGCGAGACAAAGCATGATGTGATCATACGGGTTTGCGATGTGAAGCGGATTTACAAGCTCGAGGGCGAGCACGTCCACGCGCTGCGGGGTATTACGCTTGATATTTACAGAGGCGAATATCTTTCGATAATGGGACCGTCAGGCAGCGGAAAAAGCACACTTTTCAATATGATCGGCGGACTTGACAGGCCGACATCCGGAAAGGTCATGCTTGACGGTCAGGACATGGCCTCATTGGATGAGCGTAAGCTTGCGTGGCTGCGCGGCAACAGGATCGGGTACATCTTTCAGTCTTTCAACCTCATTCCTGCCCTCAGCGCGCTGGAGAATGTGACGCTGCCCCTGATTTTTTCCGGTGTGCCGCTTGAAGAGGCGGAACAGAGAGCGTGGGTTATACTTGAACGGGTCGGGCTGGGGCACAGGATCAAACATCGGCCGGACGAATTGTCGGGCGGACAACGTCAGCGGGTGGCCTGCGCGCGGGCTTTGGTGAACAATCCTTCGGTTATTCTGGCGGACGAGCCGACCGGCAATCTGGACTTGAAGACCGGCGAAGAGATACTGGATCTTTTGAAGGACTTGCAGAAGGAGTCAGGGGCAACGATCATATGTGCCACCCACGATCACAAGATGCTTGCCGCATCCGACAGGGTTGTATGGATACGGGACGGATTGGTTGAGCGTATCGCAAACAGGGATGAGCTCGAGATTAGGGTGGGGACGATGGATGGCGCGACGGTAGTATGATGTATTTGTCGGGGTCTTGGGTGTAATTCCGACCGATGCAAAC
>CALETX010000353.1 GCA_937920455.1 uncultured bacterium | reverse complement strand
ATTGCGCCTGAAAAGATCAGAAGACAAAAGGTTGACTGCCGGTCGGATATCTACAGCCTCGGCGCGACGCTCTATCACGCTCTCGCCGGGCGGCCGCCATTCGAGGGAAAGACACCAATCGAGGTCGTAAAGGCACGGCTTGTTCAGCCCGCCCCCGATCTCAAAGTCACACGTCCGGACATTCATCCTGAAGTGGCAAGAATTATCCACAGAATGCTGGAATCTGATCTTGGGCTCCGCTATCCGAACTACAATTCGCTGATAAGCGACATGCGCAAGATCGTCCAGCAGTTGCCTCCGCCAGCTGCCGTAACGGGATATGCCTCTGAAGTGAGCAAGAAAACGGGCAAGATCGTGGTGACAAGAAAGAAGACTTCTTCCTTGCCGTTCGGGCCATCCGATATGCCGCCGCCCCAGCCGACCCGACTTGTTGTGCACAAACGCTCAACGCCGCAGCCGCTCACCACCGACGCCCTCGCCGAGCACAGGAAACGCGCCCTAGCAGGCGGGACGGAAAAAAAAGAGAGCAGAGGACACGCAAAGAGGCTTCTCGTTGGTTTCCTCGTGACCGCCCTAGTCATCGGTGCCGCAGGAGGAATCGGAGCGGCGGTTCTGCATTTCCGCGCAAAGAAAAATGCTGCCATCGAAAAGCGCCGGGAAATGCTCGCGCTCGCTGGCGAGAAAAAGAAAGCCGCCGAAATCTTCAATAAAGTGATGCTTGCCACAACAAACATCCTCAAGGCGGCAAATACGACCACAGGCTACGTGGATCTGGCCAGGAATGCAGTCCTCATCGTGTGCAATGAGCCCCTTCAAATGCCCGTCCCGGAGTCGCAGGATTCTACGGCCGCCACTTCAATAAACCAACAAGTAAATGTCTATTCGAATCAAACCGAAATGGCGTCGCACGACCAAAGCCAAACAACAGAAGAAGAAGGCTCGAAACAGCCCTTCACCCCTCCAAAGGAGGAACCGGAAATTGTAGTGCAGGCGCGAATCGTTATCGCATCTATTGCATCTGTAACTTCGAATACCACGCTTGTATTAGAAGCCAAGAAAGAGGCGCTCGACTCATACAACCAGGCGATAGCAGCGCCCAGGTCCGATCTGGCACGAGCGAAGGTGAAGAATCTTGAAGATATTTCCTCGCGGCTTGTTCTCATTGATGACCAAGTCAGAACCGCCGTTCAGTCATCCGAAAAGGCCCTCAAGAATATTCTGGACATACAGGCAGCCTTCATCGAAGACCGGGACAGGCGGCTTAAGGCAGAGGAGGAAGCCCGTCGGAAAGCTGAACAAGAAGCTCAGGAACGCGCGCGGGCAGAACAGCTCAGGAAGCAGGTTGAGGCAGAACTGGCCCTTGTCGAGGCAGCACGCAAGAGCGTCGAACCGATGCTGAAACAGCACCAGTACAAGGAAATCGTAGCCGCCATCAGAAACCAAATGGGTTCGCTTCAGACCGATGAGGGAAAGGCGGCGCTCAACATCCTGGCCGACAGACATGGCCGGCTTGCAAAAATGAAATCTTGGATCATCGAACGCCTCGCTGCCGAGGGATACCCGTGGGGATATATTCTCGGCCCTAACAACGCAGTTGATATTCTCGGCGCTGACGAAAAAGGCATAAAACTTAAAGATCGAACCATTCCATGGACAGATGTTTCCGTCGCTCAGATGAAACGCATCCTTGATCACTTTCTAGAGAACAAAAACCGCAACATTCCCATTCGCACATTGGGCGAACAGAACCTTGCAGCCGCCATCTTCGCATACGAAAATGGAGGACTCAAAGCCGTTCCGGTTTATATCGAAAAAGCGATCAGCTATTGCCCGGATCTAGAGGCAGAAGCCAAACGCCTGCTGCCCGCAGAGTGACACCACTCGTAATTCCGGCGCCAGACTATCCAGCCCCAACATCCAGCTACTGTGACGGCAGAAACGGAAGGCCGTAGCGCAGGAGCCACTAAAAAGACGAGCATCACCCCTACCCGTTCATTTCAACCCAGATTCTGCTGTTGAGATAAAGCCACCGACCATGCGCGAAAAACAACATGTCTGCTGTCAATGCATTAGAACGAGAATAGTCAAATGCATTGCATGTGAATTTTCACTTTTTTGTGACAGGCCTGATTTTTTGAACCACTGAACTGACAGTCAGTTATAAAGGTCTTTGTGGCCTGAAAGCAAAATCTCGCTTCAGTAGCCGATGGATGGCCAAGTGTGGTGCTCCTGACAGAAGTGGACTACACCTGCGTTTTGCCTGCAAGACTAATTCCCCTCATATGCAATTGCCAACATATTTGTTCGAAACCATTTCAAAAGCCCATCCGCAACAATGCGATTCCCTTCCTCCGTCCAATGCCCATCAATTTCCAGGTAAGCTGTCCTGGCCAGCAGCTCCAATACCGGCGTCAAATCCAGACATTCCATTCTGTTTTCCTGACAAAACTCGATTATCAGATCCTGCGCCTTTCTGGCGCCATAAACCCTTGTAATATCGTAGCCCATCAGTGCGTAGTGCTCTGCCGTAGCCGGCACTGACTGAACGGCCGCCGGAATCAGGACCCATAAGGTGACGGGCCCCCAGTCTCAAGCAATCCTTGTCAATGGTCGGACGAGGTTCAACCCAAGGCTGAAGGCGCGCCTATATTCATCCTGTAAAGGATTTGCACTCTCACGATAGTACTCAGGCGCTACTGCTGCCGTGACTAACAAGCAGGGATTTAGCTCCTTTGTGCGACAGGCGTGGACATAGAGTGCCGGGACTTGACGTACAATGTTTGTGTTAGGATAACGCCCTGTATTAGTAGCCAACATTACTATCATGGATTCCAGATCGGCTGTCCTCGCCTCATGCTCTTTGGCAATGCTAAGCCGATCACGGCAGTTCTTGGCCACCTGATACAGCCTCGGAATCGCGCGTTCAGCTACGCGCCGAAGCCATCATGGCTGATATTTAATGCGCTCCTCGGCCAACAACCGTTTGATGTCATCAAGCTCATAGCCGACTTTCCGTGCCTCTGCATAAACGTCAAACATGTCGTTCCCGACGTAGCAGAAGGTCAAAACCACATCAGGGTCATAATGCCGGCCAATTTGGTCCCAAACCCGCCAGTAGTCCACAGGTCCAGTTCCTGTTTGGCCGAGATTGATCACCTGCCACTCCGGCATTTTCTGCTGCAACAAGTTGCAAACGCTGTCTTCGCGTCTGACGCCGTATACTGTTCCTACAATGAAAGAGTCACCTAAGCAGACAAGCCGCCGTCTTCCCTCTGCGTTCCGAGAATCGGGAGTGCCTGGACCGGCGGTGCCGAAATCAGCCAACTTCAGTGTCCATTCAGTCAGGAAGACCGTCATCCCAACTGCTAATATGCCGGCACAACTGGCTTGAAGTTTTTAACCCAATTATCCGAGCCGGTGTAGACTGACGTTAGACAACATAATGTTTGTAATCGAGCCCGTTCATTTCTTGACATTTTTAACCCTTATCTGGCTGTGCCATGCTTGAGCCGATACCTCGGCTCAAAGCTCTCAAGACATCACAAAGTTACACAACGGCGTCGGATATCAGAAATCTGATAAGGTAGCGGCGAAACAACGGTCAGTTAGACCTGAAGATGAAGACACGATAATCATGACGGCGGACAGGGCACTTCAGCACACCGCCTCTCCATTCAAACTTGCCATCCGGATCCATGCTTCGCCGCTTTTCGATAGGCATATCTTCAGGCCGCTCATCAAGGGAGAATTCTTCATCTTCCTTATCCAGAGCGGTTGTATCAGCCGCATCAGGCGACCTAATCTGTGTGGGGTCTTCATCAAAATAAGTCAGCAGTGTCGGGTCGGCATGCACCACGGTC